>NZ_FNUC01000001.1 GCF_900106035.1 Jiangella alba | reverse complement strand
AGCTCGGCGGGCAGGCCCGCCGCGGTGAACGCGCCGATGCCGAGGTGCTCGCGGTAGAGGGCGGCGGCGACGCTGCCGAGCACGGCGATGCCGAGGACGTTGCCGAGGTCGTACATCGCCTCCTCGATGGCGGCGGCGTTGCCCGCCTTCTCCTGCGGCGTGCTGCCCATGATGATCGCCGACCCGACGGCGAGCGACCCGGTGCCGGCGCCGACCAGCGCCAGCGGTGCGATCAGCTCCGGGTAGCTCAGCGGGCTGCCGAGAACGTAGAGCAGCAGCAGCCCGGCGCCCGCGGAGGCCAGCCCGGCCGCGAGCACCGTCCGGGCGCCGATCCGGAACGCGAGCGCCGGCGCGAACGGCGCGAACGCGAACGAGCCGGCCGCCATCGGCAGCAGCGCCAGCCCGGCGACCAGCGGCGAGTAGCCCGCGACGACCTGCAGCCACTGGGCGACCAGCAACAGCATGGCGCCCATCGCGAACATCGAGGCCAGCGCCGTGATGGTGCCGGCGCGGAACGGCCGGCTGCGGAACAGCCGGACCTCCAGGAACGGGTCGGGGCGGCCGAGGCAGCGGCGCACGAACCACGTCAGCAGCGCGGCCGCGGCGACCACCGCCGTCCACGACGCGACGTCACCCCAGCCCTCCTTGGCCAGCTGCTTGATCCCCCACACCAGCAGCGACATGCCGGCGACCGACAGCACCGTCGCGACGACGTCCCAGCGCGGCGGCCGCGGGTCGCGCGCCTCGGGCAGCAGCAGCGCGCCGGCGACGACGGCGACGAGCACGAACGGGACGTTGACGAGGAACGCCGAGTGCCAGCTGAACACCTCGAGCAGCGCGCCGCCGACCACCGGGCCGATGATGGCGCCGAGGCCGGAGATGATCGACCAGACGGCCAGCGCCTTCGCCCGCTCCTTCGGATCGCGGAAGATGGTGCGGATCATCGAGAGCGTCGTCGGCATGATCATCGCGCCGGCCGCGCCGAGCAGTGCGCGCAGCGCGATGACGAACGCCGGGCTGCCGGCGAACAGCACCAGCACCGAGACCACGCCGAACAGCGTGAACCCGGTCAGCAGCAGCCGCTTGCGTCCCCACCGGTCGCCGAGCGCGCTCATCGGGATCAGCAGGCCGGCGAGGATCAGCGAGTAGACGTCGACGATCCACAGCTGCTCGGACGCGCTGGGCGCGATGTCCTGGACGAGGTCGGGCAGCGCCATGATGAGGATCGTCATGTCCATCGTGACGACCAACAGGCTGCCGGCCAGCACGGTCAGCGCCGCCCAGCGCTGCCGGGACGTCATGGTCTCGGCGGTCAGGCTCGGCATCAGGCGTCCGTCGTGCGGGTCAGGCGGGTGAGCACGTCGAGCAGCTCGCCGGCGTCGGGCGCGCTGCCGCGCAGCATCGTCTGGACGGTCGCGCCGTCGGCGTAGGCGCTGATGGCGCGGGCGGTGACGGGGTCGGTGTAGGGCGTCAGGATCTCCTGGAGGCCCTCGGACCAGCGGGTGGCGATCGAGTGCAGCCGCGGGCTGTCCATGCTGGCGACGTAGAACGCGGTGTCGGCGCGGACCTGCGCGGGGTCGCCCAGGTACTCGTGGAACAGGCGGGCGAGGGTGCCCACCCAGTCGCCGGCCGCGGCGAGGTCGCGGGCGATCTCGGACAGCCCTTCCTCGGTCCGCAGGCCCAGCCATGCCAGCGCGGCCGCCTTGAGGTCCTCCAGCGAGGCGAAGTAGTGGGTGGTCGAGCCGAGTGGCACCGACGCCCGCGCCGCCACCTTCCGGTGGGTGAGGTCGTTGATGCCGTTCTCGATGATCAGCGCGGCGGCGGCCTCGATGATCGCCTGCCGGCGGCCGACCGGATCGCGGGTCGCCCGGGTCGTTCCGTCCATGGTGGACAAGTGTACATGTACATCAGTACACGTCGATGACGGCCTTGACGAAGCCGTCCGGCTTGGACCGCAGCGCCTCGAACGCCGCGTCGGCCTGGTCGAGGCGGAACCGGTGGGTGATCAGCCGGCCGGGGTCGAGCCGTCCGGCGGCGACCAGCTCCAGCGCCGCCGCCGTGCTCGCCCGCAGCAGCGCGCGGTCGCGGACGTGCGCGTTGACGACGTCCAGCGCCTTCCAGTTCCAGCCGCGCAGGTCGACCTCGCGCGCGGACTGGTGGTAGCCGAGGATGGACAGCGCGCCGTGCGGCCGCACCATCCGCCCGGCGAGGTCCAGTCCGGCCTGCGTCCCGGACGCCTCGACGACGACGTCGAAGCCGTGCCGCGCGGGCGAGTCCTCGCCGGAGAACGCGGCGGCGGGCAGCTGGGCCGGGTCGTGCGCGGTGTCGGCCCCGTTCGCCACCGCCGCGCGCCGGGCGTCGTCGCGCGGGTCGACGGCGACCAGCCGGGCCACGCCGGTGGTGCGCAGCAGCTGCGTCATGACCAGCCCCATGAAGCCGAGCCCGACGACGGCGACGTGCGCGCCCAGCGGCACCGGCGTGCGGCGCAGCCCTTCGGCGACGCAGCCCAGCGGCTCGGGCAGCGCCACCGCGGGGTCGACGCCGTCGGGCAGCACGACGACGTCGTCGAGGTCGGCCAGCGCGTGCTCGGCGAAGGACGGCGCGATGCGGCCGCCGACCAGCGTGCCGGGCGCGATCGTCACGCCCGGACCGGTGGCGACGACCTCGCCGGCCGGCTCGTGCCCCAGCCGGCTCGGCCCGTCGGCCGCGGCCGCCGCCCACGTCGGCAGGTCGCTCGCGCACACCCCGTTGGTGCGGACCCGCAGCACCAGCTGGCCGGGTCCGGGCTCGGGCAGTTCGGCGGTGACGAGCTCGCCGCGGCCGGGCGCGACGAGCTGGTAGGCGCGGGTTCTCATTTGGTCGCTCCAGCGGTGAGGCCGTTGACGAACTGGCGGTTGAACAGCAGGTAGACGATGACGACGGGCAGCGACGCGATGGTGGTGCCCGCGGCCAGGACGGCGGTGTCGGTGGTGAACCGGCCCTGGAAGAACGTGAGCCCGATCGGCAGCGTGCGGACGTCGTCGGTCTGCAGGAAGAACAGCGGGACGACCAGCTCGTTCCACGACGTCATGAACTGGAAGACGACGATGGCGCCGAGCGCGGGGACGGCCAGCGGCCGCACGATCGACCACATCAGCCGCAGGTCGCCGGCGCCGTCGATGCGGCCGGCCTCGATCAGCTCGCGCGGCAGTGCCCGCAGGTTGGCCCGGAGTAGGAAGATCGCGAACGGCAGCCCGAGCGTCGCCTCGATCAGGATCGCCCCGGCCAGCGTGTTCACCAGCCCGAGCGAGCGCAGCTGGTAGAAGAGCGGGATCACGATCGACCAGATCGGGATCATCAGGCCGAGCAGGAACAGCAGGAACGTCGCGTCGGCCCAGCGCAGGTCCAGCAGCGCCAGCGCGTAGGCGGCGGGGAACGCCAGCGCGACGACCAGCGCCACCGTCCCGGCCGCGACGACGGTGCTGTTGACGAGGTAGTCGGAGAAGCGGCCGGCGTTCCAGGCGGTGACGTAGTTCGCGAACCGCAGCGGCCACTCCAGGCCGAACGGGTCGGCGGCGGTGGCGGTGGACGTGCGCAGCGACTGCAGCCAGATCCACAGCAGCGGGACGACGGACACCAGGGTCATGACGACGAGCGCGGTGTGCGCGCTCATGCGTTGCAGGGTGTGGTTCACGGGCGCTCCCGCTCCCGGACGCGGAGGAAGATCACGGTGATGACCAGGATGATCACGGTCAGGACGACGGCGGCGGCCGCGGCGTAGCCGACCCGGTGGGTGACGAACGCCAGCGCGTAGATGTAGTACGCGACCACCTCGGTGGAGTGGCCGGGACCGCCGTTCGTCATGACGTAGACGAGGTCGAAGGTCTTGAGCGTGTTGATGAACGACACGACGACGAGCAGCGTGATGTGGTTGCGCAGGGCCGGGACGGTGACGTGGCGGAACCGCTGCCGGGCGTTGGCGCCGTCCAGCGCGGCCGCCTCGTACAGGTGCGGGTCGATGTTCTGCAGCCCGCCGAGCAGGATCACCATCGCGAACCCGTAGTAGGTCCAGTTCGCGGTGGCGATGACGGCGCCCATCGCGGTGCCCGACTCCGACAGCCAGCCGCGGGTCAGCGACTCCAGGCCGGCGTGCTCCAGCGCGACGTTCAGCAGCCCGGTCTCCGGCCGGTAGATCTGGTCCCACGCGATGCCGACGATGACCAGCGCCATCGTCGCCGGGACGAACAGCAGCGTGCGGTACAGCGTCCGGCCGCGGATCCAGCTCGCCGACAGGATGGCCGCGAGCAGCAGCCCGAGACCCTGCGCCAGCCAGCTGCCGGCCACCCACACCAGGTTGTTGCCGAGCGAGCCGAAGAACCGCTCGTCGCCGATGAGGCGGCGGTAGTTGTCCAGCCCGGTCCACGTGGGCGAGGCGGTGAGGCCGTTCCAGTCGGTCAGGCTGAGCCAGACGGTCTGCCCGATCGGCCACAGCAGGAACGCCGCGTAGAGGGCGAGCGCGGGCAGCACCAGCCAGTACCCGCGCAGCGAGCGGCGGCGGGCGCCCGGCCGGCGCGGCGGCTCGGCCGCGCGCGTGCGCGTCCGGACCGCCGCCGGCGCGGCGGCGCTGGTCACGGTGTCGCGCTCCGGGCCTCGGCGAGCGCGTCGTCGAGCGAGCCGGTGAACGCGGCGACGTCGAGGTCGCCGGCGAGGTACGACTGGCCGCCGCCGTTCCAGGCGTCGGTCACCAGCGGGCTGGAGCTGAACGCCGTCCAGCGCCCGATGCCGCCGCCCTCGTTCGCCGCCTGGACGACCTCGAGGTTCTGCCGCAGCAGCGCGGGGACGTCCGCGCCGGCGCCGTCGTAGCCGGTGGTCGGCAGCACGCCGGCCTCCAGCCACGCCCGCTCGGCCTCGTCGGAGAAGTGCACGAAGTCGATCCAGTCGGCCGCGATGTCGGCGACCGGCGACGACGCCGAGATCGCCCACGACCCGCCGGCGCCGCCCGCGGCCTGCTGCTCCAGCGCCGGGTCGATCATCGGGAACGGCACGAACCGCACGCCGGACTCGGGCCCGAGGGTGGCGATGAGGTCGGGCGTGACGCCGGTGCCCTCGATCAGCATGCCGGCCTGGCCGTTCATGAACGCCTTCACCGAGTCGTCGAAGCTGACCCCGTTGAAGTCGGGCGTGACGAAGCCGCCGGCCACCCAGCCGCGGGCGGCCTCGAACGCGTCCTGGACCGCGGGCGCCGAGTAGACGCCGTCGCCGCCGAGCGACTCGACCGCGACGATCTCGTCGACCGGCACCGACGCGTGCACGGCCGCCGCGACGAGGTGCGACGACGGCCACTGGTCCTTGTTGCCGAACGCGATCGGGACGACGCCGGCGTCGCGCAGCGTCCCGGCCGCGGCCAGGAACGACGCGTAGTCCACCGGCGCGGGCGCGCCGTGCTGCTCGAACAGCGCCTCGTCGTAGAACAGGCCGATCGCCTCGCTGGAGCGCGGTACCGCGTAGAACGTGTCGTCGAAGGTGGCCCGCTCGACGACCGACTCCGGCAGCGCGTCGAGCCAGCCGTACTGCTGCGCATAGTCGGTCAGCGGGTGCACCAGGCCGTTGGTCGCCAGCACGCCGAGGGTGCTCTCGGACGCGTCGTAGTCGAACACGTCCGGCGCCGACCCCGACGCGAGGGTCGTCGGCAGCGTCTTCTGCAGGTCGTCGTAGCTGAGGTACTGGATGTCGACGCTGACCTCGGGGTGCTCGCGCTCCCAGGCGGCGCTGATCGACTCGAGCACGGGCTGCAGCGCCGGGGTGTCGCCGAACTGGCTGACGACGGTGAGCGTGGCCTCGTCGCCGAGGGCGAGGCTCTCGCCGCCGCCGTCGTCCTGGGCGCCGCCGACGCAGGCGGTCGCGGTGGCCGCGGTGGCCGCGGTCAGCGCGAGGAGCAGCAGGGTGCGGGTGGTCCTGGGCATCGTTGCCTCCGGAAGTCAGGGAATGAGCAGCGGCCGCGCGGCTTCGTCGATGAGCGCGACGTGCCGGGCGGCGTCCGCGAACGTGGGAAGGGGTGCGGCCGGCGGGCCGCCGTCGCCGCCGGTCAGCGGCCGGTAGAACGCGTCGAGGAGGGCGACGACGCGGGCCTCGGCGTCGACGGGGGTGCGCCAGAACCGGCTGACGCGGTGCGGGTCGGCGTGCCCGTCCAGGCGCAGCCGCCGCGCGTCCGCCGTCCGGACCAGCTCCAGGGTCTCCAGATCGCCGAGCTGCCAGCTGGCGGTGCCCTGGTCGCCGTCGATCTCGACCGCGATCGTGTTGAGGTGGCCGGGCGACACCTGCGACGCGGTCAGCGCGACGACGGCGCCGCCGTCGAGCCGGGCCCGCGCCACCGCGACGTCGTCGGTGCCGGGCCGCAGCGCGTCGCGGCGGGGCGTGTGGAAGTCGGCGGCGAGCGACGTGACCGGGCGGCCGGTGAGCACCTCGACGAGGTCCAGCGCGTGGCTGCCGATGTCGGCCAGCACCCGCGACGAGCCGGACCGGGCCGGGTCGTTGCGCCACGACCCGGCGGCGCCGAGCTGCCAGTTCTGCAGGTAGCTGGCGCGGACGGAGTGGACGGTGCCGAGCAGGCCGGAGCGGACCAGCCCGGCCAGCCGGACCGCCAGCGGGGAGTAGCGGTAGTGGTAGCAGACGGCCGACGCGGTGGGCGCCGACGCGGCCAGGGCGGCCAGCTCCGCGGCGTCGGCCGCCGTCGTGGCCAGCGGCTTCTCGCAGACCACGTGCAGGCCGGCGGCGAACGCGGCGCGCACCGCGGGCGCGTGCCGGTCGTTGGGCGTGCAGACGTGCAGGACGTCGACCGTGCCGGCGTCGATCAGCGCGCGCTCGGAACCGTACGCGGCGGGGACGCCGAGCTTGCGCGCGACCCGTCGCGCCGACTCGTCGGTGGACCCGCTCACCGCGACCACCTCGACGCCGTCGAGGCGACGCAGCGCGGCGACGTGCGCGGCCCCGACGCCGGAGGCGCCGGCGACGCCGACGCGGATCACTCGGCGCCCGTCCTGGTGGGAGCGGCGCCGAGGCGGGCGAGGGTGTCGCCCAGCCCGCCGGCCGACGTCAGCTCGTCGACCGTCATGGCCGCGGCGCCGAGGATGGCGGCATCGTCGCCCAGGTCGGACGGGACGATGCGCAGGTCGCGGGTGGCCAGCGCCAGCGACCTGCCGTAGACGGTCTCGCGGATGCGGGCCAGGAACGCGCCGCCGCCGCTCGCGACGCCGCCGGTCACGACGACGACGGCCGGGTTGAAGAAGTCGACGAGCACGGACAGCACGGTGCCGATGTCCTCGGCCGCCTCGGCGAGGATGCGCCGGCAGTCGTCGTCGCCGAGCTGGGCCAGCTCGGCCACCAGCTGCGCCGTCACCGTCCGTCCCGCGCCGGCTGCCGCCTGCAGGGCCGGGCTCTGCCCGCTGATCGCCAGCAGCTCCGCCCGGGCCGCGATGTCGTCGCCGCCGGCGGTGGTGACGAGGCTGCCGGCGCAGCCCTGCGCGCCGCGGTGCAGCCGGCGGTTGGAGATGAGGCCGGCGCCGACCCAGGAGCCGATCTTGACGACCAGCGAGTCGGCGACGTCCGCGCCGGCGCCGCGGTGCTGCTCGGCCAGCGCCATCAGGTTGACCTCGTTGTCGGCCCACGCCGGCACCCCGAAGCGGACCGCCAGGCGGTCGCGGACCGGCTGGTCGTGCCAGTCGGGGTGCACCGGGGGATGGACGGTGCGGCCGGTGGCGAACTCGACCGGCCCGGCGATGCCGACCCCGACGCCGCAGAGCGTGAGCGGCGCGGCCGCGTCGTCGCGGGCCCGCTGGAGCTGCCGCTCGATCAGCCGCTCCAGCTCGGCGAGGACCCGTTCCGGCCCCTCGTGCATGGACAGCGGCAGCTTCTCGTCGGCCAGGATGCGGCCGGGCAGCGTGACGACGGCGGCGCGGACGTGCGTCATCGCGATCTCCGCGGCGACCACCACGAGGCCGGACCGGAACCGCACCCGCGTGGCGCGCCGCCCGCCGGTGCTGCCGAACTCGCCGGCCTCCTCCAGCAGCCCCGCGTCGACGAGCGCGCGGACCCGCTCGGAGACGATCGCCTTGCTCAGGCCGGTGCCGGCGCCGATCTCCGTCCGGGACGCGCCGTTGGCCGCGGCCCGGATGACACCGGCCACGGCGGCCGCGCTGGCGACCGCGCCGCCGTCGCCGCGTCCTCGTGCTGCCGCATCGTTCATGGCACACCTTCGTTTGGTAGCAAGTGGAGTTCGATCGTAAAGCGATCGAAGTAGTTCCGCAAGCTACCGCAGCGAGGGTGTGTTTTCCGAGCCGGCTACTCCTCCGCGGCGAGGGCGGCCTGGACGTCCAGGCCGACGACGCTGTCGATGACCTGCTCGAGCGCGGCGGCGGGCAGCGCGCCGGGCTGAGAGAAGACGAGGTAGCCCTGCTTGAACGCCATCAGCGTCGGGATGGAGGTGATCTGCGCCCAGCCGGCGAGGTGGCGCTCGGCCTCGGTGTCGACCTTGCCGAAGACGATCTCCGGGTGCTGCTCGGACGCCTGCTCGTAGACGGGCGCGAAACTGCGGCACGGCCCGCACCAGGCGGCCCAGAAGTCGACCAGCACGATCTCGTTCTCTTCCACGGTCTGCTGGAAGGTCTGGCCGGTCAGGGTGGTGGTGGTCATGCCTGGCTCAACACCGGGGCGCGCGCGTTCGTTCCATCCGCCGTGAGACCGGCCAGCCGGCCGCCTCGCCGGTCAGGGTGTCGTGGCGCCGACGACGAGCGCGGCGGCGCCGGCCAGGGCGAAGGCGGCCGGCAGCGTGACCGCCCAGGCGAGGCCGAGGTTGGCGACCACGCGCCATCGCACCCGCCGGTAACTGTCGTGGACGCCGGCGCCGAGCAGCCCGCCGGTCAGCGCCTGCGTCATGCTGACCGGCGCGCCCGCCGCGGCGCTGCCCAGCACGGCGGCGGCGGAGGCGAACTCGGCGGTCACGGCCTGCGGGGCGCGGGTGCTGATGATGCCGGTGCCGAGGGTGCGGGCGACCCGCGGGAGGCCGATCACGGCGCCGGCGGCGAACAGCCCGCCGACCACCGGGTACGCCCACCAGCGCGGCGCCGCGTCACCTCCGGCCGCCGCGCTCGCGGCGATGAACAGGACGAACGCCTTCTGCCCGTCGTTCGCGCCGTAGGCGAGGCACTGCGCGAGGTACGCCGCCACGTGCGTGCGCCGGACGGTGGCGAGGTAGCGCGCACCGCGGACGGCGCGCCAGGCGGTCGCGCCGGCCAGCGCGAGCAGCAGCCCGGCGACCGGTGCGGCCACGCCGATCGCGAGGACCCGCAGCACGGCCGGCCATTCGACGGACAGGCCGGCGCCGACGCCGGCACCGGCGACGCCGCCGATGACCGCCAGCGTCAGGCTGGTCGGGAGCCCGCGCCGGGCCAGCCCGCCGGCGACGACGATCGCCACGACGAACCCGATCGCCAGCGGCGCCGGGTCGGCCGGCACGATCGAGCCGGCCAGCGTCTGCGCGACCGCGGTCGTCAGCAGCAACGGGACGGCGACGACGGCCGCGACCAGTAGGCCGAGGCCGGCCGCGACCGGCATCCCCGGGATCCGCAGCCCGGGCGCGATCAGCGCGCCGCCGTCGTTGGCGCCGGTGACGAGGGCGAACACCACCCCCACCGCGATCATCAGGTCGGGCACGCGGCGGCTCGTCAGTAGCCGCGCTTGAGCGCGCCGTCGGTGAGGACGTCGGCCGCCTCACTGATGCGCGCGCCCACACCGTCGAGGCGCTTGATCAGCTCGCGGTGCTTGAGCGCCTCGGTCGACACGTCGCCGTCGACGATGCGGGCGAACTCCTGCTGGTACTCGCGGCTGATGCTGCGCGCCGCCTTCTTCGCGTCGAGCGCCTTGAGCGGCACGTCGTGCGGCGCGCTCCACAGCGTGCCGACGGCCTCGTCGAGCGAGTCGACGGCGGCGACCACGTGGTCGAGGAACGGGCGGTAGGTCTTGCGCCGCTGGATCTGGTAGAGGTCGGCCTCGCGGAGGAACTCGCGGATGGTGTCGAGGACGTCGTCGATGGAGCGCGACAGCCGGAACAGGTCCTCGCGGTCCAGCGGCGCGACCAGCGTGCGGGACAGCCGGTCGACCAGCACCGCGCGCATCTCGTCGCCGCGGTGCTCGATGTCGGCGATGCGCTCGCGCGCCTGTGCCGGCGACACCTTCTTGTTGACCATCGCCCGGGCCAGGGCGGCGCCGTCGCGGGCGGCGTGCACCTGGCCGCTCAGCGCCTCGGACATGTGCTGCCGGCCGCCGCGGAACCGGCGCGGCCAGCGCGGCCGCAACCGCGCGGCCTTCATCGTCACGTCCACCACCTTGTCGAGGCACCTTGACCGATGTATCACGAACTGTGGTTAATCTATCATGCAGAGGTGTGTTTTTAACATCAATCGTTGGTGTGAGTGAGGGGATGCCGCGTGCGAACCACCTGGGATCGGATCCTGATCGCCGGCGACGCCGTCGCGGCCGGCACCGAGACGGCGTACCGCGCGGTGGCCGCGGCGCCCGGTGAGGCGCACGGGATCCGCGCCGACCTCTGCGAGACGCATCCGGGCGGCATCGAGCCGGGCGAGCCGATCCTGCGGCTCGCCCACCTCACCGACCTGCACCTCGCCGACACCCAGTCGCCGCTGCGGCTGGACTTCGCCATGCAGGTCGGCGAGCGCAGCCCGGGCTGGGGCGGCGCCGTCACGTACACGTTCCGGCCGCACGAGCTGCTCACGGCGCACGCGGCCGACTCGATGCTGCGGACGCTGCGCGGGCTCGACCTCGACCTGTGCGTCGTCACCGGCGACAGCACCGACAACGCGCAGGCGAACGAGCTGGCCACGTTCCTCGCCCTGATGAACGGCCGCGACGTCGCCCCGGTCTCGGCCGGCGGCGTGTACCGCGGCCCGCAGAGCGCCGACTGGGGCGATCCCTGGTACTGGGTGCCGGACGTTCCGGGCGATCGTTATCAGCATCGATGGGGATATCCCCACGTCCCGGGGTTGGTCGCCGCGGCCGCCGTGCCGTTCCGGGCGGCCGGCGCCGGTGTGCCGTGGATCGGCTGCCTCGGCAACCACGACGTGCTGGTCGGCGGCACGACGGCGGTCACCGACGAGCTCTCCGCCATCGCCGTCGGGGACCGCAAAGCGGTGCGGCTGCCCGCCGACCTCGGCGACGAGCGCGAACTGGAGCTGTACCTGCGCGATCCCGTGCGCCTGTTCTCCGGCCCCGGCCTGCCGGTCGCCGCCGATCCCGGGCGCCGGCTGCTGCGCACGCGCGACATCGTCCGGGCTCATCTCGCCGCCGCCGGCGGCGGTGACGCCCTCGGTATCGGCGCTCTCGGCGGTGGCGGTGGTGCCGGCGGTGACGCCCTCGGCATCGGCGGTGTCGGCGGTGACGCCCCCGGCAGTGGTGTTGGCGGCGGGGACGGCCGCGGAATCGGCGGTGGCGCCGGCGGCGGCGATGGCCGCGGTGGCGGCGTCGGTGATGGCAGCGTCGGCGGGAGTCTGTCGGTGCCCGCCCGTAGGGTGGGCACCCTCCCTAGAGGGGCGGGTCATACCTACCGCGTCGGCGCGGCCACGGGTGCGGGCGCCGGACCGGCCGGGCACGGCTTCACCGAGGCCAACCTGCGGGCCGGCACGGCGTACTACCGGTACGACCCGGTCCCGGGCGTGCGCGTGCTGGTGCTCGACACCAACCACCGGCGCGGCATGTGGGACGGCAACGTCGACCGCGTCCAGCTCGAGTGGCTGGCCGACGAGCTGCGCGGGCTGGACGGCGCCGACGATCCGCTGGTCGTCATCGCGTCGCACCACGCCACGCCGTCGCTGGGCAACGGCTACGGCGTCTGCCCTGACGACGAGGCGGCGGTGGCGTTCGCCGGCGAGCTGCTCGAGGTCGCGCTCGGCTGTCCCAACGTGGTGCTGTGGCTCAACGGCCATCACCACGCGAACCGGGTGGTGGCGCACCGCCGTCCGCGCGGCGGCGGCCTGTACGAGGTCACGACGGCGTCGATGGTCGACTGGCCGACGCAGGCACGGGTGATCGAACTGGTCAGGCAGCCCGGCGGGATCCTGCGGATCACCTCGACCATCGTCGACCACGACGCGCCGCTGGACCCGGGTCCGCAACCGCGCACGCCCGGCGAGCTGGCGTCGCTGCACCGCCAGGTCGCCGCCAACGACGTCTGGCGCGGGGGGGCGCGGCAAGGCCTCACCGGCACGCCCCCGGACCGCAACGTCCACATGCTGGTGCCGCTGGCCGGGCGGTTGTGATGACTTCTGATAAGAATCGCGCAACCGGTGTTATTCTCCGTTACCGGCCGGGTGCGGGCCTGACGTTCCGCTGTCCCGGCGATGCGCGAGGAGACGAGCCCGGATGACACCTCCCGAGGCGCCGCGCGGTGCGTCGCCGAAGCGGTCGCAGGCCCGAGAAGCTCGGCAGCAGCTGATCATCGACCACGTCGTCGCCAACGGCGTCGCGACGGCGGCGGAGTTGAGCACGCTCACCGGGGCGAGCCTGATGACCGTCCACCGTGACCTCGACGAACTCGCTCGCCGCTCGCTCGTGCGCAAGTTCCACGGCGGGGTCTCGGCGCAGCCGTCGACGGCGTTCGAGAGCAGTTCGGCGTACCGCATCCGGGTGCAGGGGCGGGAGAAGGAGGCGCTGGCCAGGACGGCTCTGGAGCTGATCGAGCCGGGGATGTCGATCATGCTCGACACGTCGACGACCAACCTGTTCCTGGCCAGGATGCTGGGCGGGCACGATCACGGCCCGCTGACGGTCGTCTCGAACTACCTGCCGATCATGCAGACGCTGCGGGCGGTCCCCGACGTGCACCTGATCGGGGTCGGCGGTGACTACAACGCCATGCATGACGCGTTCCTCGGGATGTCGGCGATCGAGACCATCCAGGCTCTCAGTGTGGACGTTGCCTTTCTCAGTACGTCTGCGATGACCGCCGACACCGCCTACCACCAGGAGCCGGACATCGTCATGGTCAAGCGCGCGATGATGGCGGCGGGCCAGCGCAGGGTGCTGCTGATGGACCGGACTAAGCTCGGCCGGACGGCCCTGCACCGCCTCGCCGCGACCTCCGAGTTCGACCGCCTCATCATCGACGGCGAAGGCGGCTCCGCCGACGTCGTCGACCGCCTCCGCGAACACGTGGACGTCACGCTCGCCTGACCCTCGCTGGCCTGCTGCCTGCCGGTACGGCTCGGCCGGCTGCCTGTGCCTGTTGCCCGCCGCCACCTGTTGCCGGCTCGGCCGGCTGGTGCCGCTGTCGCCCGCCCGCCTCGGTGGACGACGTCGCTCGTAGCTCGGCCGCCCGGCTGCGGCTGCCTGGACAGCTGCGCGCCTGCCGTTTGCGGCCCGCTGCTGCCGCCCGGCTACCCGAGGCTGCTGGTGGTGGCGTCGCTGGGTGGCCGGCGGTCGCTGTACGCTCGCTGACGCTGCCGGCTCAGCTGCATGCCTGCCGTTGCGGCGCGCTGCCGCTGCCCCGGTCGCCCGAGGTTGCTGGTGGTGGCGTCGCTGGGTGGCCGGCGGTCGCTGTACGCTCGCTGACGCTGCCGGCTCAGCTGCATGCCTGCCGTTGCGGCGCGCTGCCGCTGCCCCGGTCGCCCGAGGTTGCTGGTGGTGGCACCGCTGGGTGGCCGGCGGTCGCGGTCGGCACGCTGGCGTCGCCCGCTCAGCCGCGTGCCTGCCGTTTGTGGCCCGCTGCCACTGCCCCGGTCGCCCGAGGTTGCTGCTGGTGCCTGCCCGTCCCGTGCCGAGGCCGCCCGCCACCTCGGCGGACGCTGCCCGCTCAGCCGCGTGCCCGCCGTTTGCGGCCCGCTGCCGCCGCCCGGTCGCCCGAGGTTGCTGGTGGGTGAGCGCCACCGATGGCCCGGCCGTCGCCGTCGGTTCGGTGCCTGCCCGTCCCGTGCCGAGGCCGCCCGCCACCTCGGCGGACGCTGCCCGCTCAGCCGCGTGCCCGCCGTTTGCGGCCCGCTGCCGCCGCCCGGTCGCCCGAGGTTGCTGGTGGGTGAGCGCCACCGATGGCCCGGCCGTCGCCGTCGGTTCGGTGCCTGCCCGTCCCGTGCCGAGGCCGCCCGCCACCTCGGCGGACGCTGCCCGCTCAGCCGCGTGCCCGCCGTTTGCGGCCCGCTGCCGCCGCCCGGTCGCCCGAGGTTGCTGGTGGGTGAGCGCCACCGATGGCCCGGCCGTCGCGTCGGCTCGGTGCCTGCCCGTCCCGCGCCGAGGCCGCCCGCCACCTCGGCGGACGCCCCCAATGGGCAGCTCCCGCACCGACGCCCATCCGCCCACCCACTCACCACAGTGAAGCAATTCGCGTTAACTCTATCGAAACTCGCGTTAATTCTGTTACGGTCCTCACACCAAATCGGGCATACCTATCAGCAGCAGCGGAGGATCACATGCAGCGCAGAGTGTTCACCGCCGCCGGCGCCGTCCTGACCGCGCTGGCGCTCACGACCGCCTGCAGCGCCGGAGACGACGGCGGAGCGGCCGGCGGTAGCGGCGGCGGCGACGGCAGCGGCGACTTCGACGGGACCATCACGTTCTGGTACGCGATGGCCGGCCGCAACGGTGAGGCGATCACCGAGCTGGTCGATCGCTACAACGACGAGAACGACGCCGGCGTGACGGTCGAGGCGATCTACCAGGGCAACTACAACGACACGCTGACGAAGCTGCGGGCGTCGGCGCAGTCGGGCGTTCTGCCGAGCATGGTGCAGGTCAACGAGCTGAGCACGCGGTTCATGTACGACTCCGGGCTGGCCACGCCGGTGCAGGAACTGGCCGACCAGGCCGGCTACTCCTTCGACGACCTCAACGAGCGGGTGGTCGGCTACTACACGGTCGACGGCGTGGTGCAGTCGATGCCGTTCAACGTGTCGGCGCCGACGCTCTACTACAACAAGGACGCGTTCGCCGCCGCCGGGCTGGACCCGGAGTCGCCGCCGCGGACGCTCGACGACATCCGGGCGGCGGCCGAGCAACTGCGCGGCGGCAGCACCGAGTACGGCTTCGTGTCGTCCATCGACGGCTACCTGGTCGAGCAGTACCTGGCCGTCGCCGACGCGCCGTACTGCGACGAGGGCAACGGGCGCGAGGGCCTGGCGACGACGGTGGAGTGGGACAGCGACGTGACGGAGTCGATCCTCACGTGGTGGACCGGCATGGTCGACGACGGGCTGGCGATCAACGTCGGGCGCGACGCCAACAACGCCTCGGCGGCGTTCCAGGCGGGCAACGCGGCCATGATGACGTTCACGTCGGCCAACCTGCGCGACATCGTCGACGGCGCGGACTTCGAGGTCGGCGTGGCGCCGTACCCGATGCCGCGGGCCGGCGACGCCGGTGGGCCGATCCTCGGCGGCGGCTCGCTGTGGGCGCTGGCCGGGCAGCCCGACGCCGCGAAGGAGGCCGTCTTCGACTTCATGGCGTTCATGATGTCGCCGGAGAGCCAG
Organism: Jiangella alba; assembly: GCF_900106035.1. Taxonomy (GTDB): domain Bacteria; phylum Actinomycetota; class Actinomycetes; order Jiangellales; family Jiangellaceae; genus Jiangella; species Jiangella alba. The sequence goes on along the minus strand of NZ_FNUC01000001.1, from coordinate 264,044 downwards.
GCCATGTGGTCCACCCGCACCGGCTACGTCCCCGTCAACACCAAGGCCGTCGAGCTGCCCGAGTACAGCGAGGTGCTCGACCAGTACCCGGGCCTGGCGCTGGCCGGCGAGCAGCTCTCCGCCACCCCGGACGGCCTGAACACCACCGGCTGCCTCATGGGGGTCATGCCGCAGGCGCGGGACAAGATGAACGACGCCATCGAGGCGTCGCTGCTCGGCGTGAAGGAACCGCGGCAGGCGCTCGTGGACGGCGCGGCCGGTCTGGCCTCGGTCATCGAGCAGTACAACGACTCCGTCGGCGCGAACTGACGACAACGAGAGGCAGCACCTTGCTCACTCTGATCGCCCACCGCGGCACGCCCCGTGAACATCCCGAGAACACGCTCGACTCGCTGCGGCACGCGCAGACGCTCGGCGCCGACGCCGTCGAGTTCGACGTGCGGACCACCCGCGACGGCGTCCCCGTCCTGCTGCACGACACCGACCTCGGGCGCATCTGGGGGCGGCCGGACGTGCTCGCGGAGACCGACCACGCCGACGTCGCGGACGTGATCCCGGCGCTGGCCGACGTCGCCGCGGACATCGCCATCACGCTGATCGTCGACTGCAAGGGCGCCGGGACGGTCGCCCGCGCGGTGCCCGTCCTGCGGGATGCCGGCGCGCTGCCGCGGTGCGTGTTCATCGGCCAGGCCGACGTGCTGCAGGAGGTACGGGCGGAACTGCCCGACGCGCGGCTGGCGCTCTCGTGGTCCGGCGCCAGCACGCCGCCGCCGGAGCTGCTGGCCCAACTGCGGCCGGAGATCATGAACGTGCGCTGGGCCGACCTCGCCGAGTCCAGCCTCGACACCTACCGGGCCGCCGGGCTGACCACCTGGTGGACCTACACCATCGACGACGTCGACGCGTTGCGGCGGGCGCTGGAGCTGGGCATCACCGGCATCATCACCAACGACCTGCCGCTGATCGGCGCGGCCGCGGCCTCGGCGGCGAGCCGATGACGGGGCGGGACCTCGGCGCGGCGCTGGCGGTCGCCGAGGAGGCGGCGCGGTGGGCCCAGCGGCACATCACGTCGCGGCGGCCCGGCCCCGGCGACCCGGAGGAGAAGGCCGGCCCGGGCGACTGGGTGACGTCGGTCGATCGCGAGGTCGAGGAGCACATCCGGGCCGCGCTGCTGGCCGCCTTCCCCGGCGACGTGGTGATCGGCGAGGAGGCCGGCCGGTCGGAAGGTGCCGGGCCAGACGGTGGCGAGCAGGCGGCGGGTGCCGGGCCGGACGGTGGCGAGCAGGCGGCGGGTGCCGGGCCGGACGGTGGCGAGCAGGCGGCGGGTGCGGGGCCGGACGGTGCCGACGGGGCCGCGGCGGGGCTCGCGCAGGCCGGCGACGGCGGGCTGACGTGGTACATCGACCCGATCGACGGCACGACGAACTTCGTGCACGGGCTGCCGGGGGTGTCGGTCAGTATCGCCGCGGTCGACGCCGGCGGGGTGGCCGTCGGCGTGGTGCACGACGTGTACCGGGACGAGGCGTTCACCGCGATCCGCGGCCGGGGCGCCCGTGTCGACGGCGTGGCGGTGGCGGCCGGCGGGGAGGGGGATCGGGTCGGGCTGCGCGGCGGCCTGCTGCTCACCGAGTGGTCCGGGCTGCTGCCGTGGCCCGGCATGTACGGCCTGATCACGGACCTGCAGGAGCGGTTCACCGCCACCCGCGTCCTCGGCTCCTGCGCCCTGAGTCTGGCGTCAGTCGGCGCGGGCCGGGCGACGGGCGCGGTCCTCGGCGGTCACTACAACCCGTGGGACGTGCTGGCCGGCGCGCTCATCGCGGCCGAGGCCGGCTGCGTGGTCTTCGACCCTGACGGGGTCGCGGGCGACGTGCCGATGGGCGGCCTCGGGGTGGCCCGCCCGGACGTGGCCGACGAGATCCGGCGCGCATGGCAGCAGGCCCGCGCCCGCGCCGCTGACGCCGCCGCTGACGACGGCGCCACCGCAGACGACGGCGCCACCGCCGGCGTCCCGGGCGGCCGGGTCGGCACGGGCGAGGCGGAGGCGGCGCCATGAGCGTCGCGACGAAGGTGGGGACGACGGCCGGCCCGGCAGCGGCGGCGCAGCCGAAGCGCCGCCGCTACGACCGGCGCGAGGTGACGACGGCGGCGCTGCTGCTGCTCCCGTCGATGGCGATCTTCGCGGTGTTCGCCTTCTACCCGCTGGTCCGCACGTTCTGGCTGAGCGTGCACGCCAACGACCTGCTCGGGCTGCCGACACAGTTCGTGGGGCTGGACCAGTACACCGAGTTCTTCTCCAATCCGGACCTGCGCCGCATCACGCTGACGACGGGCATCTTCGTGGTGCTGACGGCGCTGCCGAGCGTCGTCATCGGGGTGTTCCTGGCGTTGACGCTGCAGGCGCGGATCCGCGGCATCAACGTGTTCCGGACGTTGATGTCGACGCCGTTCGGGTTCTCGGCGGCGGCGACGGCCGTGGTGTTCGCGGTGTTCTTCAACCCGGCGGTGGGCGTCTTCAACGGCATCCTGAAGATGGTCGGCCTGGACAGCGTGAACTGGCTGACCGACCCCACGTACGCCCTGCCCAGCCTGGCGGTGGTGTGCGTGTGGAGCAACGTCGGCTACACGCTGCTGGTCGCGTCGGCCGGCCTGCAGGGCATCCCGGACGAGCTGTACGAGGCGGCCCGCATCGACGGCGCGGGGCGGTGGACGGTGGTGCGCAAGATCGTGCTGCCGCTGCTGACGCCGACGATGTTCTTCCTGGTCGTGATCATGACGATCAACTCGCTGCAGACGTTCGGCGAGATCCACATCCTCACCGGCGGCGGCCCGAACGGCTCGACGACGACGCTGGTGTACGGCATCTACCAGAGCGCGTTCGCCTACGGCGGCAGCAACTACGGGCTGGCGTCGGTGCAGGCCGTGGTGCTCCTGCTGGTGGTGACGGCCGCGACGTGGGCGCAGTTCCGCGTCCTGCAGCGCAAGGTGTTCTACGGATGAGCGGCCTGCGGCGCGCCCTGACCTACGCGGGCCTGACGGCGCTGACGGCGGTCATCGTCTTCCCGCTCTACTACGCGGTGGCCGGGTCGCTGATGACCGACCGGGAGCTGACGACGTTCCCGCCGGCGCTGTTCCCCAGCAGCGTCACCCTGCAGAACTACGTGGACGTACTGGACGCGATCCCGCTGGTGCGGCAGTACGCGAACAGCATCGGCGTGGCCCTGGTGGTCGTCGCCGGGGTGCTGGTGACGTCGCTGCTGTCGGCGTACGCGTTCGTGTTCCTGCGCTTCCCGTTCAAGCGGACGCTGTTCGCGCTGTTCCTGCTGACGATCATGGTGCCGGGGGAGTCGCTGATCATCCCCAACTACCTGACCGTCTCGAACCTGGGGCTGCTGGACACGTTCCCCGCGCTGACGCTGCCGTTCCTCGCGATGGGGTTCGGGACGTTCCTGCTGCGGCAGTTCTTCGCGGCGTTCCCGCGGGAGATCTACGAGGCGGCCCGGATGGACGGCTGCACGCACGTGCGGTTCATGTTCTCCATCCTGACGCCGTTGTCGCGGCCGGCCCTGGCGGCGCTGGCGATCTACGCGTTCATCGCCACCTACAACAAGTACTTCTGGCCGCTGCTGGTGACCCGGACGCCGGAGATGCAGACGCTGCAGATCGGGCTGAGCCAGTTGCGGTCGCTGGAGGCGCGCGAGCCGGGGCTGATCCTGGCCGGCGTGACGCTCGCGATCATCCCGATGCTGATCCTCATCTACTTCTTCCAGCGCAACATCATCCGTGGCCTCACCACGGGTTCCGGCAAGTAGCTCCTACCGAGAGGAGAACACTCCGTGACGACACCACCGCACCATCCCGCCCGCAGGAACCTGCTGCGCGTCGCCGCCGCGGGCGCGGTCTCGGCGGCCGGCCTCGCCGCCGCGACCCCGGCCTGGGGACGGACGACGGCGGCGCCGGCGTCGCCGCCACCCGGGCTGTCCGACCCGGTACAGCGCGGCGACCTCGTGGTCGACGTGCGCGACCACGGCGCCGTGGGCGACGGGGTCGCCGACGACACCGCGGCGATCCAGGCGGCGCTCGACGAGGGCCGCGGCCGGACGGTGTACATCCCGCCGGGCACGTACCCGGTGTCGACCATGCTGACGGTGTTCGGCGGCACCACCGTGCTGGCCACCGCGACCACCGTGATCCGCCGGACGGACGGGCCGAGCATCGTCGGCAACGGCGTGCTCGGCGACATGACCGCGACCGGCTTCGACGGCGAGTCGGACATCGTCATCCAGGGCGGCGTCTGGGACGTCAACGCCTCGAACGTGGCGCTCAACGGCAACGGCTTCTCGTTCAGCCACGGCCGCAACATCCGCGTGTACGACGTCCGCGTGCGCGACGTGCAGGGCTGGCACGCGATGGAGCTGAACGCCGTCGAGACGGTCCGGGTGGTGAACTGCCGGTTCGAGGGGTTCTCCGACCCGCAGGGCAACCGGCAGTACTCCGAGGCCGTGCACATGGACTACGCCGGCGGCCCGGGCCACTTCACCCTGTTCGGCGCGCCCGACTTCTACGGCTGCAAGGACGTCGAGGTCAGCGGCTGCTACGCGGGCCCGTCGGCGGACTTCCCGTCGTACCCGCGGCTGGTCGGCTCGCACGGCGGCCCGGACGGCCACCAGCACACCGGCCTGCGGGTCGTCAGCAACTACGCCGACCAGTGCACCGAGTGGGCGGTCCGGCTCTACGACTGGCTCGACGGCGTCGTGCAGGGCAACCAGATCGTCGGCGGCGGTGGCGGCATCCAGATCGGCCCGGCCGGCGTGCAGACCGGCGGCAACGTCGTCGTCTCCGGCAACACCCTGCGCGGCCTGGCCGGGGTGCAGGAGGCGGCCGGCCGGCCGCCGGACGCGGCGATCTGCGTCGGCCGGTTGAACAACGCGCGGACGCACCGGCTGACCGTCGCGGACAACGTGGTCGAGGGCGTCGCGATGGAGGGCATCTCGGTCTACCGCACCGACGGCTGCGTCGTCAGCGGCAACGTGGTCGAGGACTGCGAGGGCGCCGGCATCCGGCTGCACGACGCGCCGCGGGCGGTGGTGACGTCGAACGCGGTGGCCCGCACGGGCGGCGAGTCCATCGTCGTCGCCGACGCCAGCAACGCGGCGCTGGTGGCGCAGAACCGGGCCGACGACGCGACGGCGGCGGGCGTGCGCGTCACCGGCACGGTCGCCGAGGTGGTGGTGCGCGGCAACGTGGTGCGCGGCGACGCGGCGTACGGCATCGCCATCGGCGCGGGCGCCACCGGCACCTGGCACACCGGCAACGACCTGCGCGGCGGCTACACGACCGGCCCGGTCGACGACCAGGGCAGCGGCTCGCTGACCGACCCGGCGGGCGTCGCCTGACGGGCGGCCGGTCCCGGGCCCGCCCGGGACCGGCTCAGCCGGCCAGCCGCAAGACCAGCGGCGCCGACGACGCCGCGAGGTCCGGCCCCGCGTCAGCGGCCGCGACCACCTCGCCGGACGGCGCCAGCAGCTCCAGCCGTCGCACCGCCGCCGTGCCGTGCACGACGTCGAGCACGACATCCGAACCGGCCCGCGACACCCGGCCCCACGCCGTGCCCAGCGTGACCGGCCAGCTCGCGCCGTCGTCCGGCAGCCGCAGCCGCAGGGTCGCGTCGACGGCGTTCCAACGGGCGCCGGTCAGCGCGGGCAGCACCGACCAGCCGGCCATCGCGCGCACGTAGTGGTCGCCGCACTCGATCTCGTTGTACGGGTTGCGCCGCCGCCCGTCGTAGCGGGCCCAGACGCCGCGCAGCACCGCCCAGCCCTCGTCGTCCAGCCCTTCGGCCAGGCACGCCGCCGCGAGCTGGTACTCCGACCCGGTCCACACCTCGTCGCAGTAGCGGGTCGGCACGGCGGGGCGTCCGCCGCGCGGCCACGTGCACATGAGCACGCCGGTGTCGTCGCCGTCGGCGAAGACGCGGTACGGGTGCTCGAAGCCGTCGAACCCGTGCCGCAGGTTGTGCCGGACGATCGAGCGCAGCGCGGTGACGACGTGCTCGCGCGGCAGCACGTACCCGAGGTCGAGCTGGTGCGCCCACCACTGGCCGAGCAGCTGGTCGGTGAGGCAGCCGGTGGCCCACTGGAAGGTGGGGTCGTCGCCGGGCTCGAGCAGCTGCTGGTAGTACTCGCCGTTCCACAGCAGCTCGTCGTAGGCGGCGGACCCGCGCTCGAACAGCTCGCGGTGCTCGCGTGCGTACTCCGGCTCGTCGACCAGCAGCGCCAGCTCCTCCAGCGCCCGCAGCGCGGCCAGCCACAGCGACCCCATGAACGGGTTGACGCCGCAGAGGTCGATGTCGTGGGTGCTGGGCTGGACGCCGCGCAGCACGCCCGAGGCGGACGGGTCCCAGCGGCCGCGGACGTGCTCGACGAGGCGGCGCAGCCGCGGCCAGTACCGCCGCAGCCAGTCCAGGTCGCCGGTCGCGCGCACCTCGCGGTAGGTCTTGAGGACGGTCCCGAGCATGCCGTCCAGCGCCGGCTCGTCCGGCCCGCCGATCGGCACGTCCCACAGCTGCGGCAGGTAGGCGGGGACGATGACGCGGTGCGGGATCGCCCCGTCCGGAGCCTGCATGACGTCGAACTCGGTCTCGCGCATCGACCGCTCCAGGCCGGGGAACAGCGCCGCGACGGCCTGCGCGTACGTCCACACGTGGGTGCAGTTCAGCGGGCACGACCCACCGGTGTCGCCGGCGTGGCCGAGGGTGGAGGCGCCGTTCACCCCCTCGAAGCCGAAGAACCGGCCGTCGGCGGCGCGGAAGCACGACGGGCTGCGCAGGAACGCCGCCTGCGCCGCCAGGTGCTCGACGGCGTCGGCCGGCAGCGCGCTCGCGGCCAGCAGGCCGGTCCAGGCGGACGTCCGCTCGACCAGCTCGTCCCACCGCGACTCCACCGTGCGGGCGACGTCGGCGGCGTCGGCGTGGGCCAGCGCGTAGTGGTTGCCGAGCCAGAACCGGGTCGGGCCCCACTCCGGGCGCTGCGGGCCGAACTGCGTGAAGTCGACGTACCGGTTCGGGAAGTGCCAGGCGATCAGGACGCGCAGCCGCGTGCTCTCGCCGGGCTCCAGGTGGAACGGCGCCGCGATGCCGCCGTTCCAGGTCGCGCCGGGCAGGCTGGCGCCGGGCTCACCGCTGAGCGCACCGGCCCGGCTGAGGCCGCGGCGGCGCAGGAAGGCCAGGAACTCCTCCGGCCGCCGCCACTGCGCGAGCACCGCCGCGTCCGGGTCGTCGACGGCGAGTACCAGCTGCCCGGCGCCGGGGTGCTCGGCGGCCAGCGTGTGGTTCTCCATGACGACGTGGGTCCAGCCGCCGCCGCGGGTGACGCGGTTGGTGTTGCCGCCGTACCCCGCGCCCTGCACGCCGTCGATCGGCGACACCCCGTCGTGGCCCACGGCGTTCTGCAGCGCGGCGCCGAGCTGCCCGTGCACGGGGTACGCACCGGTGTTGCGCAGCGTGACGGACAGCATGACGACCGGCAGCGACGACGCGTCCTCGTCCATCGGCACCAGCGGGTTGAGCGCCTCGAGCGTGACGTCCAGCGGGACGGCGGCGTCGGCCAGCGTGACCCGCGCCGACGGGTACGTCGCGCTGAACTCGGCCGTCTCGAAGCCGTGCGTGGTCGCCAGCTCGGCCTGCCAGCCCGGGACGGCGTCGTCGGTGACCAGCGGCGTCGGCGCGTGCGGGCCCGGAACCGGCCGCGCCTGCAGCACGCGCAGCTCGTCCAGCGGCGGCTCCCACTGGGTGGCCCGCAGTGCCAGGAACGAGCCGGGCAGGTCGCCGCGGTGGTTGCCGGTGTGGTGCAGCTGCCACTGCCGCAGCCCGCCGTCGGCGCCGAGCGCCACCGTGCCGGTGCCGATGCCGCCGAGCGGCATCGCGACGTGCCGTCCCTCGGCATGGGGGATGGTGCGGGGCATCGGTGTCCTTCCGTCAGTCATCGGAGGTGTGGCGCGACGGCGCGACGCCGAGCCCGGCGAGCGCCGTCCACGCGGCGCTGACCAGCACGACCGCCGCGACGCCCGGCACCAGCAGCAGCAGCACCTGCAGCCGCAGCGCCAGCCAGCCCAGCAGCGCCGCGGCCACCCAGCCGCCGAGCACCGGGACCGGCCGGCGGGCGGCGGCGAGCAGCGCGACGACCCAGACGTGCCGCCACGGCGCGCCCGGCCGGTCCAGCAGCAGCGCGACCGCGGCCGGCGCCAGCGCCATGGCGTACGCGGCGACGACGCACCCGGCCAGCGCCGGGACCAGCGCCGCCGCCGACCCCGTCCGGCCGTACACCTCGAAGGCGGCGAGGGTCAGCGTGACCGCCGCCGTCGCCGCCCAGATCGCCCCGACGGCCGGCGCCCAGCCCGGCCCGCGCAGGTCACGGGCCCGCACCTCGCCGTCCAGCACCAGCCGCTGCGCGACGATCGCCAGCGCCACCAGGAACGGCGCCCCGGCGACCCCGGCCACCGGGACGGCGACCAGCAGCCGCCCGCCGCTCAGCCAGTCGGCCGCCACGGCGACGGCGAGCACCGGCGCCGACGCGGCCAGCACCCACGGCGCCCGCGACCACAGCGCCCGGGCGCCGCGGCGCAGCCAGTCCTCCTCCACGGCCACGGCCGCGGGCGCGAACGTCCGCATCGTCATCCCCGCAGCCCGGCCGTCGCCACCGACGCGACGAAGTTGCGCTGGAACGCGAGGAACAGCACGAGGACCGGCGCCACCACCATCGCGATGGCGGCGAACACGACCGCCGCCGGCGCGCCGCCCTGCCCGCTCTGCAACGTCACCAGGCCCAGCGGCAGCGTCATCTTCTCCGGGCTGGAGATGAAGATCAGCGGGCCGAAGTAGTTGTTCCACGACGCCTGGAAGCCGAGGATCGCCAGCGCCGACAGCGCCGGCCCGGACAGCGGCACCAGCATCCGGAACAGGATCCACAGGTGCCCGGCGCCGTCGATGCGGGCCGCCTCGTCCAGCTCGCGCGGGATCGAGTTGAAGTACTGGCGCAGGAAGAAGATCGCGAACACGTTGATCAACGCCGGCAGCCACAGCGACGTCAGCGTGTCCACCAGGTTGAGGTTCCGCATCAGCACGAACACCGGGATGATCGTCAGCTGCGCCGGCACCATCAGCGCGCTCAGCAGCACCACCAGCACCTGGTTGCGCCCGGTGAACGCCAGCCGCGAGAACGCGTAGGCCGCCAGCACGGCCACCAGCAGCGACCCGCTGACGCTGATGACGGCCACGATCAGGCTGTTCAGCGCCATCCGCCCGAACGGCATCAGCTCCAGCACCCGTGAGTAGTTCTCGGTCGAGAACGGCGACGGCAGCCACTTCGGCGGCAGCGTGAACGCCTCGCCCGGCTCGGTGGCGCTGGCGGCGAACAGCCAGATCAGCGGCGCGGCCATCAGCAGCCCGATCACGAGGATCAGGACGTCGAAGGCGATGGCGCCCGGACGGCGCCGCCGCCGGTTGCGCTCGCGCGGCTTCAGCAGCTCGTTCGCGTCGACGTCGACGCGCAGGCTCATCGGTCGTACACCCACTTCCGCGCGACCAGGAACTGCAGGCCGGTCACCGCCATGATCACGACGAACACGAGGATCGCGATGGCCGACGCGTAGCCGATCTGGAAGGCCTGGAACCCGGTCTGGTACAGGAACATGACGATGGTCATCGTGGCGTCGTCGGGGCCGCCCTTGGTGATGATCTGGATCGGGTCGAAGATCTGGAACGCCCCGATGAACGTGATGATCACGGCGAAGAACAGCACCGGCGACATCATCGGCACCGTCACGTGCCAGAACACCTGGCGCCGGTTGGCGCCGTCCGTGCGGGCCGCCTCGACCAGCTCCGACGGCACCGTCTGCAGGCCCGCGAGCATGATCACGAAGGTGAACCCGATGGTGTACCAGAAGTCGATGCCGATGATCGCCGGCAGCGACCACGACGGGTCGACGAACCAGTTCGGCGCGTCGATGCCGATCTTGTCCAGGTAGTACGCCACCAGCCCGAACGTCGGGTCGAGCACGTACTTCCACAGCAGCGCGACCGCCGCCCACGACAGCAGGTACGGGAAGAACACCGCACTTCGCGTGAAGTACGAGACGAACCGGTTCATCGGCCGGTTCACCGCCAGCGCGAGCAGCAGCCCGCCGAACACGTGCGTCACGACCGACGCCAGCGCGAACAGGAACGTGTTCAGCAGCGCCTTCGGCAGCAGCGGGTCGGAGAACAACTGCCGGAAGTTCTCCAGCCCGACGTACTCGCGCGGGGTCAGCAGGTCCCACGAGTGGACGCTGAGGAAGATCGCGAACGCGAACGGCCCCGCGACGAACAGCAGGAACAGCACCAGCGCGGGGCTGAGGAACGCCCAGCCCGCGAGGGTCTGACGGCGCTTGGCGCGGCGCCGCGGGGGAGCGGCGGCGCCGGCGTCGGGGGGCGCCGCGAGGCCGGTCGTCATAGCAGGCCGGCCAGTTCCTCGTTCGCCTGTGCGAGCGCCGCCTCCGGCGCCTCGTTGCCGCTGAGCGCCTTGTCCCAGGCGTTGATCATCGCCGTCTGCACCTCGGCGCCGCGGTCCGGCGACGGCACCGGCGTCGCGTACGAGATGGCCTCCGCCAGCGCCGTCGTCCCCTCGGGCGCGTTGTCGGTGAACGCGGGGCTGTTCGCGACGGACAGCCGGGCCGGGACGATGGTGCCGCCGATGGAGGCGTAGTACTCGCCGGCCTCCTTCGACATCATGAACTTGATGAAGGTCCAGGCGGCGTCCTTCTTCTCCGACGCCTTGGTGATCGGCCAGGCGTCCCAGCCGACCGGCGAGCCGGGCCCGGCCTTCTGCGGCATCGGGACGATCGCCATCTTGTCCACCAGTTCGAGCCGGCGCATGTCGATGACCGGCCAGCGCCCGCCCGCGATCGCGGCCAGCGTGCCCTTCGTCAGCGCCTCGCCGGCGTCGAACGCGCCGCCCGGCTCGGGCGCGTAGCCGTTGGCGATGAGGTCGCGGCAGAACTGCAGCGACTCGATCGACTGCGGGCTGTCGAACGTCGCCGTGGCCCAGTCCTCGTCCAGCGGCGAGCCGCCGTTGGTGAGCATCCACGGCATGATCGCGGTGAACGGGTCGGAGCCGATCGGCAGGATGTACACCCCGGCCGCCTTCAGCTGCTCGGCCGCGACCAGGAAGTCGTCCCACGTCCAGCCGGGTGCGGGCGGGGTGGCGCCGGCGGCCGCCCAGGTCTCGGTGTTGTACCAGAAGCAGACCGTGTTGTAACCGCCCGGGATGTAGTACGTCTGACCGTCGTGCGACGCGTACTTGGTGTTCCACTCGACCAGGTTCGGGTCGATGTCGGCGAAGTAGTCGTCGACGATGTCCTTGTCGCGCTCGAGGTACGGCTCGAGCGGCTCGAGCAGGTCCTTCGACGCGAAGATGCGCTGGCCCTCGGTGGCGATCTGGATGATGTCCGGCACCTGGCCGCCGGCGATGCGCGTCGCCACCGTGTTGGAGAAGTCGCCCCAGGTGTCCGCGGCGATGCCCTGCGCCTTCAGCTTGATGTCCGGCTCGACCTTGTTGAACTCGGCGAACAGCTGCTTGAACGCCTCCTGCTGGTTGGCGTCGCCGCGGTACACGAACGTCAGCGTGTCGCCGCCGCTGTCTCCGCCGCCGCCGCTGGTGGAGCCGGGGCTCTCGCAGCCGGTGGTCGAACCGAGCACCGGGACCGCCGCCGCGGCGCCCATGAGCTGCAGCAACCGGCGGCGCGAGAGGGGTCCGACCCCGCCGGCCGGATGGTCTGGGGTGAAGGGCACCGGATCCTCCTTGATCGACGCCTCGGAAATCGATTTCCTCGGGACGATAGAGGTGAACCGATCACGCGTCAATAGCTGCGGCCGACCCTGATCCTCCCCCATTTCGGTCGTCGGGGCAGCTCAAAGGCGGATGAACCCGGTCGAAGCCAGGTAATCGATTTCCTCGGAGGTGGACGTCCGGCCTCCCTGGCGGCCTCGCCGGGCGCGGCGGGATCATGGTCGCGTGGACCTCATGGGCGATGCCGATTCCGCCGGGCTGGAGCGGCTGGACCGCGGTACGTGCTACGCGCTGCTGCGGTCGGTGCCGATCGGGCGCATCGTGTTCACCGAGGGCGCGCTGCCGGCCATTCAGCCGGTGAACTTCGTGCTGGACGGCGACGACGTGATCATCCGGACGGGCATGGGGTCGAAGCTGGCGGCTGCGACCCGCTCCGCCGTCGTCGCGTTCGAGGCCGACCGGTTCGACGAGGATTCGCTGACGGGGTGGTCGGTGGTGCTGGTCGGGCGGGCCGAGGCGGTCACCGGAGAGCAGGAGCGGACCCGGCTGGCGGCGCTGGGTCTGACGCCGTGGGCGCCGGGGGAGCGGCCGCACTACATCCGCGTCCGCCCCGAGATCGTCCGGGGCCGGCGGGTGCCGCCGCAGCGGGCGGGCGGCTGATCAGGCCCGCGGCTGATCAGGCTCGCAGTTCCACGCAGCACTCGCCCGGGCGCGGTGCCAGCACCGCCTCGACCCGGGTGGCCTGCAGGCCGCCCAGCAGGCCGTCGAGGAAGGCGTGGTTGATGCCGCAGACCAGCTCGGTGGAGCGGGCGGCCAGCGGGTGGAACGGGCAGTTGCGCAGCCGCACGCAGGTGGGCGACTCGCGGCTGGGCTCGAAGCCGTAGCCGGCCAGCAGCGTCTCGGCGAGCGTCAGGGCGCGTTCGGCGCCGAGGCGGCCGGGCTTGACCCGGGCGCGTTCGGCGGCGCCGGCCTCGGCGCCGTGCTGCCGGGCGACCCGGACGGAGGCGTCGCGGGCGGTCTCGTCGTCGCCCTCGGTGAGGACGGCGTCGATGAGGACCTCGGCGAGCATGGCGTGCCGCCGGGGCGGGATGGCGACCTGGACGTCGTCGCGGGCGGGCTCGTACACCTTGGGGGCGCGGCCGACCTTGCGGATGCCGCCGACCGGCTGGAAGTGCGCCCGCAGCAGCCCGGCGTCGACCAGTTTGTCGAGGTGGAACGCGGCCAGCTTGCGGGAGATGCCGGCCGACGCGGCGGCTTCGTCGCGGGTGACGGGCCGGCGGGCCTGCCGGATGAACGCGTACATGCGGCGCCGCAGCGGCTCGTCGAGCGCGGCGACGGCACTGATCTCGGCCTCACCTGTCACGCCACCACGATAACGCGTACGGCGATGAGCTCAATCCGGGAACTTGACCACGCGGCCGAATAAGACCAATATCTGTTAGTGAAAAGGAGGTCGCCATGACCAGCGGCATGGAGCAGGCGAAGCGGCCGGTGAGCCGGTGGCTGGCCGGGCCGTACGGGCACCCGATCCACCCGATCCTGGTGACGGTGCCGATCGGGGCGTGGGTCGCGAGCCTCGTGTTCGACCTGTCCTCGCAGGCGGTGTCCGACCCGGCGTTCCTGACCCGCGGGTCGATGTGGCTGATCGGCATCGGCGTGCTGGGCGCGCTCGCGGCGGCCATGGTCGGCTTCCTCGACCTGTTCGCCATCCCGCCCGGCACGACGGCGTTCCGCACGGCCATCGTGCACATGAGCCTGAACCTGACGATCACCGTGGCCTACGCGGCCAACTTCCTGTGGCGCCGTGACGGCGGCGGGCTGGACGACGCGGTCGCGCCCGGCCCGCTGGTGCTGTCGGTGGCCGCCCTGGCGGCGCTCGGGGTGTCGGGATACCTCGGCGGCAAGCTGGCCTACCACTACGGCGTCCGGGTGGCCGACGAGACCACGCAGGCCGAGGGCTACCGGCACTGACCGCCGCGCACCACGATTCGAGGAGGATGTCATGGCTGTGGCCGCACTGGTGACCTGGCTGGTCACCGCGGTGGGTGGCTTCATCATGCTGGGCATCTGGGTCGCGAACGGCGGCCCGAGCCGGCCCGGCGCCAGCCGGTTCCCACCGGCGCTGATCTTCGGCCACTTCGCGCTCGCCGCGATCGGGCTGGTCGTGTGGATCGTCTACGTGGTCACCGACGAGGAGGCGCTGGCGTGGACGGCGCTGGTGCTGCTGCTCCCGGTCGCGCTGCTGGGCTTCACCATGCTGGCCCGCTGGCTGCCGGCGTACCGGGCGCGGGGCGGCGACGCCGCGTCCCGACCGGCCGAGGGACGGTTCCCGGTGCCGGTCGTGGCCGGGCACGGCCTGTTCGCCGTCGTCACCGTCGTGCTGGTGCTGCTGACGGCGCTCGGCGTGGGAGAGAGCTGAATGGACGCCTCGACGCACCTGCGCGTGGTCCACGAGCCCGACGACGAACTCGACCTGGAGGCGGCCGAACGGGCCGCCGCCGACTTCCTGCGCGCGCTCGGCGTGCACGCCGACGGCGAGGGCATGCGGCGCACGCCCGCGCGCATGGCCCGGGCCTACGCCGAGCTGTTCACCCCGCGCCCGTTCGACCTCACCACGTTCCCCAACGACGAGGGGTACGACGAACTCGTGCTGGCCCGCGACATCCCGGTGCGCTCCGTCTGCGAGCACCACCTGCTGCCGTTCGTCGGCGTCGCGCACGTCGGCTACCTGCCCGGCGAGCGCATCCTCGGGCTGTCCAAGCTGGCCCGCATCGTGGAGCACTTCGCTCGCCGTCCGCAGGTCCAGGAGCGCCTGACCAAGCAGGTCGCCGACTGGCTGGGCGACCGCCTCGCGCCCAAGGGCGTCGGCGTCGTCGTCGAGGCGGAGCACAGCTGCATGGTGCTGCGCGGCGTCCAGGCCATCGGCTCCACCACCGTCACGTCGACGCTGCTCGGCACCCTGCGCGAGGACGGTCGCTCCCGGCAGGAGTTCTTCGCCCTCTCCGGGGTGCGGGCATGACGCTCGGGTGACGCCGCCGCGAAGCCGCGCCGTGACAGCGTTGCCGTGCATGGGGGTCGACGACCTGCCCGGCTGGCTGCCGGGGTTCTGCCACGACCGGCTCGGCAACGAGCCGGCCGAGCTGCTGTTCGAGGCACGGAGCATCTCGGTGGTGTTCGGCCTGCGCCTGATCGGCGGGGCGGAGGTGGTGGTGAAGGCGCGCACGGCCGACCCGCGGATCGCGGCCTGCGTCGCGGCACAGGCGGCGCTGGCCGACGCCGGGTTCCCGTGCCCGCGGCCGCTCACCGAGGTGGTCGAGGTCGGCTGGCTGATGGTGCACGCCGAGGCGCACTGGCCCGGCGGCGACCGGCTCGGCGGTGACGGGCCCGCGGTCGCGGTCCGCTACGCCGAGGTGTACGCCGCGCTCATGGCCGGCCTGGCCGACGTCGACGTCGCGCCGCCGCTGCCGAACCCGCGGTGGGCCCGGTGGGACCACACCGACGGCGGGGTCTGGCCGGCCATCGGCTTCCTCGACAAGCGCGACCAGCGCGTCGTCCCCGGGTTCGTCCTCGACACCGCGGTCCGGGTCCGCCGCCGGCTGCTCGCGTCGGGGCTGCCGCCGGTGCTGGGTCACGCCGACTTCGAGGCGCAGAACCTGCGCTGGCGCGGCGGCGACCTCTGGGTGGTGCACGACTGGGACAGCCTGGCGTGGCAGCCCGAGGCGGCGCTCGTCGGCGCGGCCAGCGGGGCGTTCGCCAGCGCCGGCCCGCCGACGCTCGCGCCGGTCGACAGCTCGGCCGCCTTCCTCGACACCTACCAGAGCCGCCGCGGCCGTGCCTTCACCGCCGAGGAACTCGAGGTCGCCTGGGCGGCCAGCCTCTGGACGGCGGCGCACAACGCCCGCTGGGAGACCCTGCACGGCACCGTCCCGCTGTCCGGCAGCGCGCTCCTGGACCAGCGGGCCGAGCGGCTGCGCCGGGCGAACGCCTGACGGCCTCGTGGCCCGGCGTCAGGCCGTGACGAGCTCGCGGGCGAGGCCGACGATCGGGTCGATGTCGTCGTGGTGGTTGCTGAGGACGACGCAGGCCCAGCCAAGGTCGGGGAAGACGTCCAGGTTGGTGGTGCGGCCGGGGCCGCTGCCGGAGTGCCCGTGGATGCGCCGCCCGCGCAGGATCGAGCAGCTGTGGCCGTACCCGTAGAAGCCGTGGTCGCGCGGCGGCCCGGGCCGGTCCGGAGACGGCGGCGGGGCGAGCACCTTCGGGCTGGTGACGAGGTGGGCGTAGGCCGGCTCGAGCAGCACGTCGTCGTCGGTGAGGGCGGTGGCGAACCGGGCGAGGTCGGCGACGGTGGAGGTGGCGCCCTCGTCCGGGCCGCCGATGTAGCGGAACCGGTCGGACGCGGTGACGTCGGTGAAGGCGCCGTCGCGGGGCTCGTAGAGGCGGGCCCAGCGGTCGTCCTCGCGCAGCTGCCGCACCGTGGGAAAGCCGGTGTCGCGCAGCTTCGCGGGCCGGAAGACGTGGTCGGCGACGTACTCGTGGTAGGCCGTGCCGGAGACGGCGGCGACGACGGCGCCGAGCAGGAAGAAGCCGTCGTTGCTGTACCGGTGCCGGCTGCCGGGCGCGAAGTCGGGCGCCGGCAGCGACCGCAGCAGCTCCATCCGCGCCTCCCACGTCTCGTCGACGCCGACCGGCGCGGGCGGCGGCTCCTCGCCCGGGCCCTGCAGCGGCGGCCGCCCGAACCCCGACGTGTGCGTGAGCAGGTGGTGGACGGTGACGGTGGCCGCGACCGCGGGGTCGAGCCCGGAGACGTACTCGCCGACGGGGTCGTCGAGGCGCAGGTGCGCCCGCTGCACCAGCTGTGCGACGGCGACGGCGGTGAACTGCTTCGTCATCGACGCGAGGTCGAAGCGGGTGTCCGCCCGGTTCGGCCGGTCCGTGTCGCGGTTCGCCGGACCGTACGACCGCGTCAGCACCGCCCGTCCGCGGTGCGCCAGCCGGACGGCGCCGGAGAACCGCCCGGCCGCGGCCCGTTCCTCGACGAGGCGGTCGAACCGGCCGCCGGGACGCAACACCTCCGGGGCGGCCTCTGAGCCGCTGGCCGTCGCGGCGCCGACGACGACGGCACCCGCGCCGCCCAGCACCGACCGGCGCGACAGCGGCCGCGTGCTCGTCACGCCTCCTCCCCGAGCAGCAGGTACGCCGCGGTGACGATGTCGCCGATGGCCTGGCCGGCCAGCTGCTGGACCTTCGTCGCGTCGGCGGCCGGCACGGTGTGCTCCATGAAGACGCCGAACAGCAGCGAGTCGCCGCCCGGCCGCTCGATGAAGCCGGCCAGCGCCTTGGCGAGGTCCTGATCGGTGTCCGGGCCGCCGCCGCGGTGCGACGTGCCGGTCTTCGCGAAGACGTGCCCGGCCGCGGGCGAGTCGGCGGAGACGTCGGTGAGGGTGCCGTCGCGGCCCAGGATCGCCAGCGACGGGCGGAACTCGGGCAGCCAGCGCTGCCGGCTGAGGAAGGAGAGGAAGTCGACGAAGAATGTGGGGGTGTAGTCGTTGTCGGCGCCGCCGGGCGGATCGGTGTCCAGTCCGGCCCGCCGGAACAGCCGCTGCCGCAGCCGCGCGTACCCCGCGAGCGGGTCGTCGCGGTCGTGGCCGGCGAGGGCGCCGATGACGTACTGCCAGCCGGTCGCGTGCACGTTCGAGCTGGGCTTGAGCATCACCTTCACCACCTCCGACAGCGGCGGCGACACGTGCTCGGCGACCCGCTTCGGCCGGGTGTAGTGCTCGGGCGCCGGTGCGGCGGGACCGGACGACGGACGCGCCCGCGCCTCGACGCCGGCCTCGCGCAGCGCCCGGGCGAAGGCCAGCTCACCGAACCGGGCCGGCCCGGGGACGGGGTAGTTCCAGTGGAAGTCCGGCGCGCCGGCCGGGAGGTCGCCGGTGAGGGTGACGGTCCGGGTGCCGTCGGCGTTCTCGGCGTCGCCGGTGTAGCGCAGTGGCCGCCCGGGCGGTCCGCCGGCCGCGACGGTGGCGACCTCGTTGACGATCGACACGTAGCCGACGTCCGGCGAGATCGTCAGGCGCGCGCGACCGCCCGGGGAGCCGCCGGGCGTGATGGTCACGTCGATCACGTTGTCGTTGAGCGTCAGCGGCGACACCGTCATCGCGACGCCGCCCGCGGACTCCGGCGTCTCGGCGTAGAGCGACGCGTCGACGAGGACGTGCCCGCCGACCCGGGTGATGCCGGCCGCCGCCACCTCGGCCGCCAGCGTCCGCAGCACCGCGAGCGGATCGCCCGGCGCCGGCGGCCGGCCGGGGTAGGTGTGGTCGGGCTCCGGCGCCCAGACCGACCCGTCCGGCTGGATCCGCCCGCCCAGCACGAGGTCGCCGCCGGCCACGAGGACGAGGTCGCCGTGCAGCACGCCGTCCTCGACCGGGCCGGTCCGGTACACCGGGGTGCGGAAGCGGTGGTCCGGCCCCAGCGACGAGTACGCGGTGGCGGCGATGAAGATCTTCGACGACGACCCCGCGGCGAACAGCTCGTCCGGCCGCAGCGCGTAGACCGGGTCGGCGCCGGGACGGCCGATCACGGCGCCCCAGCGCGCCCCGGCGAACTCCGGCCGCCCGACGATGTCGCGCACCGCCGCCGCGAACTCGTCCTCCGCGCCGGTGGCCGCGGCGGGCCGGGCCACCGCCGGCGCCACCAGGGCCGTCGTCATCACTGCGAGCACGGTCCGCCGGGTTGGTGTCGTCATGCGATGACGATGCGCGGGCCCGATGAGACGGACTTAGGACCCGTCTAAGAAGAACCTGAGCGCTCAGGTCACGAGCAGGTAGAGCAGCACCGGCCCGGCGGCGATCAGCGCGAGCATGGTGCCGTGCAGCAGCTTGTGGTCGGCCAGCAGCGCCACGAACTCGCGCAGGAACGCGTTGGGGACGTAGTAGCGGGCGGTCTTGGCGCCGGCCACCTGCGCGGGCAGCCGCAGCTGCCGGGACTGGATGGCGGCGCGCAGGGCGTGGTAGCTGCTGGTGACGACGAGCAGCCGGCCGTCGTCGCCGCGTGCGGCCAGCAGCCGGTGGCTGAGGACGAGGTTCTCGCGGGTCGACCGGGACCGGTCCTCCTCGGCCACCACCTCGGCCGGGAGGCCGTGCTCACGCAGGTAGTGGCCCATCGCGTGCGCCTCGGCGACCGGCTCGTCCGGACCCTGCCCGCCGGACGCGATGACCAGCGGCGCGTGGCCCGCGGCCACCTCGCGGTGGTACAGCTCGACGGCCCGGTCCAGGCGGGCGGCCAGCAGCGGCGGCACCGTCCCGCGGGGGACGGCGGACCCGAGCACGACGATCGCGGCGCTGCCGAGCGTCGGCCGGAGCCGCGAGTACACCAGCGCGTACAGCGTCACCAGCGTGAACAGGAACCCGACGTAGCCGGCCACGCCGAGCAGCGACAGCAGCAGCGCCGGCAGCACGCCGGGCTCCCGCGAACGGGCGGCGATCAGGAAGCCCGCCGGGACCACCACCACCACGGCGACGATGGCGAGCCCGGCCAGCAGCGACATCGCGTTGCCGAGCCGGAACCGCTCGCGGCGCAGCACGCGCACGCCGTTGACGATCAGCAGCACCGCCAGCCCGACGACGAGCAGCGGCGACACCGCGATGAGGACGACCAGCACCTCCGGCGCCAGCTCGTCGAGCAGCCCGAGCAGCAGGAACCCGGCGCCGAACAGCAGCAGGAGTCCGTTGCTCAGCCGTCGCGGCTCGCGGTGGAAGCGCCAGGCGAAGACGGCGAGCAGGGCGCCGCCGATCACGAGCTGCGACGTCATGCGCGCACCCTAACCGGGCGGCGGGGGTCGCCGCGGCCGGTTCCCGCGACCCGCCGCGGCCGCCGCGTCAGCCCGGCCCGAACCCCAGCTCGTCGCGGCGCAGCCGGAACCCGGCCAGCGCCGGAGCGTGGCGCGGGTCCGCGACGACGTCGTACCGCTCGCCCGGGTCGGCCTCGAGATCGAACAGCACCTCGGGACCCTCGTCGCCGTACCACTGGTACTTGAGCGCGCCCCGCTTGATCATCAGCCGGGTGCCGTCGAACTGCGAGACCGCCTCGTCGTCCCAGCCGGACGGGTCGCCGGACAGCAGCGGCGTCAGGCTCCGGCTGTCCAGGCCCTTCGGCACCGGTACCCCGGTCAGCTCGCAGAGGGTGGCGTAGAGGTCGCAGAGGCTGACGTTCCGGGTCACGGCGGACGGGGCGAAGCGCCGCGGCCAGCGGACGAACAGCGGCACCCGCGCGCTGCCCTCGTAGAACCGCTGCTTCTCCCACACGCCGTGCTCGCCGAGCATCTCGCCGTGGTCGCTGGTGAACACGACGATCCAGTCGTCGAGGTCCTGCCCGGCCAGCCGCAGCCCGTCGAGCACCTGGCCGAACAGCCCGTCGGCGGCCTCGATCATCGCGTAGTAGGCGGCCACCGCACGCTGCTGCTCGCGCCGTGTGACCTCGATGCCGGCGCGCACGACGTGCCGCCGCCCGCCGAGCACGGGGTGGGACGACAGCTCCTGGTCCTCGTACAGCGGCACCCGGATGAGGTAGTGCTCGAACAGCTCCCGGTGCGGGGTGAGGTACGGGTAGTGCGGCTGGTGCAGGCTCACCTTGAGCAGCAGCGGCACCTCGGGGATGGCGCGGTCGTAGTAGCTGTCGACGAAGTGCTCGTGGACGTACTGCAGCGCCCCGGCCACCGTGTACTCGTCGCGGGCCACGTACGGCGACCGCCCGATGCCGGCCCGCTGGACCTCGGTGGCCTGTGACCACTTGTGCGCGGCCGGGGTCGGCAGGCCGCGGTAGGAGTCCTCGTCGCGGCCGGCGAGGTGGTGCGGCGCGACGCCGCTCTCCATGCCGATCAGGTGCGTCCAGCCCTGCGCCTGGTCGACGCCGACGTGGTGCAGCTTGCCGGCCGCGACGGTGCGGTAGCCGTGCAGCGCGAGCTGGCGGGCGAAGGTGAGGTGGCCGGGTGCGAGGTCGTCGCCGAACCGCTCGACGCCGCAGTGCCGGGGGAACTGCCCGGCCATCATCGCCTGCCGCCCGGGCACGCAGATCGGCGCCGGCGTGTAGGCGTTGCCGAACACCACGGCGCCGCGGGCCAGCTCGTCCAGCACCGGCGTGCGCACCACCGGGTCGCCGGCGAACCCCGCGACGTCGAAGCGGTGCTCGTCGGTCATCAGGAACAGGACGTTGGGGCGGCGGGGTGCCGTCACGACGTGATCACCTCCGGGAGGTCGACCTCGGCCGGCAGCACGGCGCGCAGCCGGTCCAGGGTCGGCGGACTGGTCCAGGATGCCGTCCAGGTGTCCGGCCGGGTGGTGCCGAGCACCGCGCACACCAGCCAGTGCTCGCCCGGGCCGTGCCGGCCGCGCAGCGTCGGCAGTGTCGCCCGCGGCTCCAGCAGGTTGGTGTTCGGGCCGGTCAGGACGGTGACGCCGTCTCTGCCTCCGAGCAGGTCGCGCAGCCCGCTGGCGCCGCCGGGGCCGGACGCCGCGGCCGCGCCGGGACCGTCCGGCGCGGCCGGCGGCGCGTCGTCGTCGCGGCCGACGGCCCAGCCGCCCTCCGCGCTGAACAGCGTCCGCGACGTGCTGAGGCGGTGCACCCGCACGTGCCAGGGCAGCCACGGCAGCAGCCAGGTGTCGACCTCGACGTCCGGCCACGGCGTCCAGCGCGACCACACGACGCCGTCGCCGACGCGCGTCTCGTCCGGGTCGGTGCGGGCCCGCCAGTGCACGTCGTCGTCGCTGAGCGCGAGCATGGAGTCGGGGGCGTGCTCGGCCAGCCCGGGGCCGCCGCCCGGCACGCTGAACCCGAACGCCGTCGAGTAGGCGAACTTGGCGTACTTCTCGCCGCCGTGCCGGAACCGCGCACCGGGCTGCCCGGCGGCCAGTGTGAAGACGTGCCCGTCGGAGCGGCAGTGCACCATGCCGGGCGCCGGCTGGGTGGTGACGGCGTCGAGTTCCGGCAGCGGCGCCTCCTCGGCCCGCCAGAACGGGTGGTCGGCGGGCAGCGCGAGCGGCAGGAACGCCTTCATCGCCCAGTACGGCGACCCGGGCGAGTTGTAGCCCTCGGCCATGATGAGGTTCGGCCGGCCGTACCCGATGGTCAGCACGCCGGCGTTGTCGGCGATCGGGCGGTCCGCCCACCAGCGCAGGCCGCGCAGCAGCAGGCCCTTGACCACGCCCCACGGCAACGCCTCGACGTCGGCGTAGGCGAGCGCGCCCCAGAACGCGTGCTGGGCGAACCGGTAGGTGAGGCTGCGCCCGTACGGCACGGCCGCGCCGTCGTCGGCGAACCAGTGCACGTGCTGGTGCGCGAACCGGGCGGCGCGGTCGCGGAACCGGTCGGCGCGGGCGGGGTCGCGGTGGCCGGCCAGCCGCGCGTACAGCAGGCCGTAGTAGTGCATGGCCCATGGGACGTAGTAGTCGCACCGGCCGGTGGGACCGTCCTGGTACCAGCCGTCGCGCAGGTAGAACGTCTCGAGCCGGTTCAGGGCGGCGGCCTCGGCGTCCGGGTCGTACTCGGGCGCGCCCACGCGCTCCAGCCCGACGTTGACGAGGACGCGGAAGAACAGCCAGTTGTTGTCGACCACGTCGACCCGGTTGATCTCGGCCAGCCACGCGGCCAGCCCGTCCCGCGCCAGCTGCGGCAGCGGGGTCCAGACCCGGTCCGGGACCAGCGCGAGCGCCACGCCGATGGCGGCCATCTCGACCAGCCGCTGGTCGCGGTGGCCGGGCGGGCGCCAGTACTCCGGGTGGGCCGGGTCCGCGCCGGCGGCCAGGCCGGCGCGGATCGGCGCCCAGTCCACCTCGCCGCCGCCGGCGGCCAGCGGCGCCAGCCCCCAGAGCGGCCGGGCGAACCCCTCCAGCTCGGCCGCGACGTCGGGGAACATGGCGGCGGTGTGGCCCAGGCGGGCCCGCGCCCGGCCTGGGCTGAGCCGGGCGGCGACGGGAGCCCACAGGTCCCGCACCGCCCGCTGCAGGTCGTCCCGGCCGGACAGCGGATTGCCGTCGAACGGAGAGGTCACACCCCCTCCTGCTCGTCGCCGGACTCCCAGGCGATCAGTTCGTCGATGGCCTTGCGCCGCTCGGCCTCGGTGAGCTCGCGGGCCGGCGCCGCGGCGGGCGGCCCGTCGTAGATCTGGCGCATCCCGCGCACGCCGTCGTCGATGACGAACGACGCCCGCCGGAACACCTCGGCGCCCGGGACCATGACGTCGCGGACGCACTGGTAGTCGGCCTGCAGCTGCTCCGGTGTCACGGTGACGGTGATGTAGCCGCGCAGGTTGGTGTAGAAGCGCAGGTGCGGGTTGTCGGCGAAGGTGGGGTGCACGCCGGGGACGTGGTCGCGGCCGGTGCCACCGGACGAGATGGACGTCGCGATCAGCTCCGACCCCACCAGCGGCGCGCCGGCGGTGTCGTAGTCGAGTTTCAGGTCCGAGGCCCAGTGCGCGTGGATGTCGCCGGACAGCACGACCGGGTTGCGCACGCCGGCGTCGACCCAGGCCTGCGTCACCCGCTGCTGGGAGCCGACGTAGCCGTCCCACGCGTCCATCTTCAGCATCAGCACGCCGTTCTGGTCGACCCAGCGCCGGACGAACGCGCCCTGCTGGGCGACGAAGTCCCAGCGGGTCCGCGACTGGCGGAACCCGTCGGCCAGCCACGCCTCCTGCGGGAACCCGAGCATCGTGCGGGCCGGGTCGAACGCCTCGGGGCAGGTGGAGAAGTCGGCGCCGCCGCAGGCGTACGGGTCGCGGTACTGCCGGGTGTCGACGACGTGGAACGTCGCCAGCCCGCCCCAGGTGGAGCGCCGGTAGATCTGGATGTCGTCGCCGACGGGCGCGGAGAACGGGCGCAGCGGCATCGACTCGTAGTACGCCTGGAACGCCAGCGCCCGACGCCGCAGGAAGTCCTCGACGGTCTGGTCGTCGCTGGGCAGGTCGCCGGTCCAGTTGTTGTCGACCTCGTGGTCGTCGAACACGACCAGCCAGGGCGCCCGGGCGTGCGCGGCCTGCAGCGCGGGGTCGGACTTGTACTGCGCGTAGCGGATCCGGTAGTCGGCCAGCGTGAAGATCTCCCGCGGCGGCTGGTGCGGCCGGCCGATCGTGCCCTGGCCGGGGCCCTCGTAGATGTAGTCGCCGACGAACACCACCAGGTCGATGTCCTGCTGGGCGAGGTGCTCGTACGCGGTGTAGTAGCCGGCGGCGTAGTTCTGGCAGCAGGCCAGCGCGAACTTCAGCCGGCTGCCGCCGGGCGCCACGGGGGTGGTCTTGGTGCGGCCGACGGCGCTGGTGTCGGCGCCGACGCGGAACCGGTAGAAGTACTCCCGGTCCGGGCTCAGGCCGGTGACCTCGGCGTGGACGGAGTGCCCGAGCTCCGGTGTCGCGCGCTCGGTGCCGGTGGCGACGACGTGGCTGAACGCCGGGTCCGTCGCCACCTGCCACTGCACCTGCACGACCTGTGCGGGCATGCCGCCGGCGCCGTCGGCGGCCAGCGGGTCCGGCGCCAGCCTGGTCCAGAGCACGACGCCGTCCGGGCACGGCTCGCCGGACGCGACGCCGAGGGTGAACGGATTGACGGTGAAACGCGGCTTCGCCCAGACGGCGTGGGCGGAGTTGCCGGCTGCTGCCCAGGCGAGCCAGGCGCCGGTCGCGCCTGCCGCTCCGAGTAACCGGCGTCGGGTGAGGGATTCGGCCATGTGCGGTACCTCCTCTACCGGGTCGCCGGCCTCAGCTCGGCGACGAGATCGGGTGGCGCACGCCGCGAAGCTCCAGGGCTTCGGCGTGGTGACAGGCGACGTCGTGGTCCGGCGCGATGCCGCGCAGCTGCGGGACCTCGGTGCCGCAGCGCTCGGCGCGCGCGTGTGGGCAGCGGGTGTGGAACGCGCAGCCGGGCGGGGGAGCGGCCGGGTCGGGCAGCTCGTCGGACAGCCGCGTCGTCCGGCCGCCGCGGCGGTGCGGGTCGGCGACCGGCACCGCCGAGAGCAGCGCCTCGGTGTACGGGTGCCGCGGCGCGTCGAACAACCGGTCCGTCGTCGTGGTCTCGACGATCCGGCCGAGGTACATCACCGCGACGCGGTCGCACAGGTGCTCGACGACCGACAGGTCGTGGCTGATGAACAGGTAGGTGAAGTCGTACTCGTCGCGCAGGTCGGCGAGCAGGTTGAGGATCTGCGCGCGCACCGACACGTCGAGCGCCGACACCGCCTCGTCGGCGACGACCAGCCGGGGCCGGGTGATCAGCGCCCGCGCGATGTTGACCCGCTGGCGCTGGCCGCCGGAGAACGCGTGCGGGTAGCGGCGCATGTACTCCGGGCGCAGCCCGACGCGGACCAGCATGTCGGCCACCCGCTGCTCGGTCTCGGAGTCGATGTGGCCGCGGCGCACCGCCGGGTTGCGGAACGGCTCGGCCAGCAGCTGCAGCAGCGTCATGCGCGGGTTCAGCGCACTGAACGGGTCCTGGAAGATCATCCGGACCTGGCCGCGGTACGCCCGCAGCGCGGAGTCGGACAGCCCGGCGAGGTCCACCGCGCCCTTGTCGCCGTGGTAGACGATCTGCCCGGACGTCGGCGCGAGCGCCCGCACGACCGCCCGGCCCAGCGTGGTCTTGCCGCAGCCGGACTCGCCGACCAGGCCCAGCGTCTCGCCGGCCGCGATGGTGAGGCCCACGCCGTCGACGGCGCGGACGTGCCCGACGGTGCGGTTGAGCAGGCCGCGCTTCACCGGGTAGTGCACGGTGAGGTCGCGCACCTCGAGCACCGGCGCCGCCTCGTCGCGCGGGACCGGCGCCGGGGCAGTGGCGGCGACGGCGGGCTCGGCCGGGATGACCGGCAGCGTCCGCCCCTCCGGCCGCAGGGCGTCGTCGTACCAGTGGCAGCGCGCCGCCGGCCCGCCGTCCACGGCGTGCAGCTCGGGCGTCAGCTCCTCGCAGGCGTCGCCGACCGGCGCGTGGCAGCGCGGGTGGAACGAGCAGCCGGCCGGGCGCAGCAGCGGGTGCGGGACGATCCCCTCGATGGCGGCCAGCCGCGACGTCCGCCCGCCCCGGCTGCCCAGCCGCGGGACCGACGCGATCAGCGCCTGCGTGTAGGGGTGGCGGGGGTGGTCGAACACGTCGGTGACCGACCCCTCCTCGACCACCTGGCCGAGGTACATGACGGCGACGTCGTCGGCGATCTCCGCGACCACACCGAGGTCGTGGGTGATGAACAGCATCGCCATGCCGGTGTCGGCCTGCAGCTCGGCCAGCAGGTCGAGGATGCGGGCCTGCGTGGTGACGTCCAGGGCGGTGGTCGGCTCGTCCGCGATCAGCAGCGACGGCTCGCAGGCCAGCGCCATGGCGATCATGACCCGCTGGCACATGCCGCCGGAGAGCTGGAACGAGTAGGCGTGCATCCGCTGCTCCGGCCGCGGGATGCCGACCCGGCCGAGCAGGTGCACCGCCTTCTCGGTGGCCTCGCGGCGCGACAGCGGCAGGTGCAGCTGGATCGCCTCGACCAGCTGCTCGCCGACGGTGTACATCGGCGACATCGCGGCCATCGGCTCCTGGAAGATCATCGAGATGTCGGCGCCGCGCATCGACCGCATCCGCTCGCCGCGCGGGTCCAGCGCGGCGAGGTCGGCCGGCTCGGCCGCGTCGGGGTCGCCGTGCCACCAGACGTGGCCCGCGGTGATCCGTCCCGGCGGGTCGACCAGCTGCAGGATGGACCGCGCGGTGATCGACTTCCCGCACCCCGACTCGCCGACGAGGCAGGTCGTGCGGCCGCGGGCGAGGCTCAGGTCCACCCCGTCGACCGCCCGGACGACGCCGTCGTCGGTCGCGAAGTGGGTCTTCAGCCCCTGCACGTCCAGCAGGACATCGGATCGGCTCACGGTCGCTCCCTCGGCGCTCATGACTGATAGGGGTCGGCGGCGTCGCGCAAGCCGTCGCCGAGGAAGTTGATCGACAGGACGGCGACGACCACGGCCAGCCCGGGCAGCAGCAGCCACGGCGCCGTCTCCAGCGCCCGCACGTCGACGTCGCTGAGCAGGACGCCCCAGCTCACCGTCGGTGGCCGCAGCCCCAGGCCCAGGAACGACAGCGACGTCTCGGCCAGGATCATCGCCGGGATGGACAGCGTCATCGCCGCGATCAGGTGGCTGGCGAACGACGGCAGCAGGTGCCGGCCGATGATCCGCGGCCGGCTGATGCCGTCGAGGTAGGCCGCCGTCACGAAGTCCTCGCCGCGCAGCGCCAGGAACCGTCCGCGCACCACCCGGGCGAGGTCGGTCCAGTTGATGATCGACAGGATCACCGTGATGGCCAGGTAGCGCTGCAGTGAGCCCCAGTCGCGTGGCAGCGCCGCTGCCAGGCCCAGCCACAGCGGGATCGCCGGCACCGACATGAAGAACTCGACCAGCCGCTGGATGACGGCGTCGACCTTGCCGCCGAAGTAGCCCGAAGCACCGCCGAGCACCACGCCGAGGGCGAACGCCATGGCCAGGCCGACCAGGCCGATCGACATCGAGACGCGGGTGCCGTGCAGGATCCGCGACAGCTGGTCGTGGCCGGTCCGGCTGGCGCCGAGCAGGTACATCGGCGGTCCGTCCGGGTCGGCCGGGCCGAGCAGGTGGATGTTCGTGCTGATCAGCCCGAACAGCTCGTACTCCGGCCCGCGGGCGAAGAAGCGCACCGGGATCTTCTCGTCCGGGTTCTCGCGGAACGTCAGCGCCAGCGTCTCCGGGTCGCGGGTCTGCTCGTAGCCGTTGACGTACAGGCCCCAGTCCCAGCCGTCGGAGGTGTCGACGACGTGCAACTGCTGCGGCGGCGCGTAGGCGTAGTCGGCGTTGATGTCGCTGGGGTCGTAGGGCGCCAGGAAGTCGGCGAACACGGCCACCAGGTAGAGCAGGCAGGTGACGACGAGCCCGGCCATCGCCAGCTTGTGCCGGCGCAGCGCCCGCCACACCAGGGTGCGCTGCGACGCGACGGCGAGGTCGGCGTCGGCCGAGGGGTCCACCTCTGTAGGTCGGCTCACGGCGTCCTCTCAGGCCATCCGGTGCCGGATCCGCGGATCCAGCCAGGCCAGCAGCAGGTCGGAGATCAGCGTGCCGATCACGGTCATGACGCTGACCAGCAGGATGATCGAGCCGGCCAGGTACATGTCCTGGCTCTGCAATGACGACAGCAGCAGCGGCCCGGTGGTCTCGAGCGACAGCACCGACGAGACGATCACCTCGCCGCCGATCAGTACCGGCAGCACCCAGCCGATCGTCGACACGAACGGGTTCAGCGCCACCCGCATCGGGTACCGCAGCAGCAGCCGGCGCTCCGGCATGCCGCGCGCCCGGGCCGCCGTCACGTACGGCTTGCGCAGCTCGTCGAGCAGGTTGGCGCGCAGGATGCGGATCAGGCCGGCCGTGCCGGCGGTGCCGAGCACGACCATCGGCACCCAGAGGTGCCCCATGAGGTCCAGCACCTTCCCCAGGTTCCAGGCGGCGTCCTTGTACTCCGGTGAGAACAACCCGCCGACGGAGTCCTGCCCGAACACGTTCAGGCCCATCCACATCAGCGCCAGCGCGAGCAGGAAGTTCGGGATCGCCAGGCCGAGGAAGCCGATGGTGGTCGCGACGTAGTCGGTGATCGAGTACTGCCGGATCGCCGAGTACAGGCCGATCGGGAACGCGATGATCCAGGTGAAGACCACCGTCGCGGCCATGAACACGATGGTCAGCGGCAGCCGGTCGGAGATCATCTCCGCGACCGGCCGGTTCCACTCGAACGAGCGGCCGAAGTCGCCGTCGGACACGATGCCCCAGATCCAGGTGAGGTACTGCGCCGGCAGCGGCTCGTCCAGCCCGTACCGCGCCCGCAGCGCCGCCACCTCGGCCGGGTCGACCTGCTCACCCTGTGCACTGAGGTTCGTGACGTAGGTGGTCAGGAAGTCGCCGGGTGGCAGCTGGATGATCGTGAACGTCACGATCGAGATCAGCACCAGCGTCGGGATCATCAGGGCGACGCGGCGGACGACGAAGGTCAGCACACGCGGCCCCTACTCGATGAAGTACTGGCAGGGGCTGGAGCCGCCCGGCGTCGCGAAGTCGAACGACTCGGGCATCTCCTCCGGCACGTTGTGGAAGTCGTCGCGGACGATGCCGTAGCCGGTCGGGACCCGCAGCGTGCCGATGACGTAGAACTCGTCGCGGGCGATCTCGAGGATCTGGCCGAACAGCTCCTCGCGCTGGTCCGGGTCGGGCGTGCGGGCCAGCTCCCAGAACAGCTCGCACTGCCGGCGGGTCGGCTCCGGCGGCTCCTCGCCCTGCGCGCCGTTGGTCTGGTACCACTGCGCCCAGGCCGGCGCGAACGCCTGCTCGAAGCGCATCGTCGGCAGGTAGAAGAACGGCCGGCGGGTCTCGTCGCCCAGCCCGCCCGGCCCGACCCACACCCCGGCGTCGTGCTGGTTGGCCTCGGTGCGCTCCTTGAACAGCGTGCGGTCCTCGGGCCGGGTGCGCGCGTTGATGCCGACCTCGTTCCAGTAGCCGACGACGAGGTTCATCGCGTCCAGCCAGTACGGCACGACGCCCGGCTCGGCGACCTCGACCTCGATCGTCAGCGGGCTGCCGTCCGGTGCGAGCCGGAAGCCGGAGCCGTCGCGCTGGGTCAGGCCGGCGCGGTCCAGCGCCTCGTTGGCGAGGTCGACGTCGAACTCCAGGTACTGGGTGGCCAGCTCCTCGTCGTAGTAGCGCGAGTCCGGCGCGGGCGCGGCCTGCCACGGCTCGCCCTCGTCCTGGAACGTCGCGGTGTTCAGCTCGTCGCGGTCGATGGCGTGCGACAGCCCGATCCGGAAGTCCTTGTTGGTGAAGACGGCCCGCTTCACCGGGTCCTGGTGGGTCAGGTTGAGGAAGATCACCATCTCGTTCATCAGGCTGCTCTGCAGCGTCATGAACTCGTAGCCGCCCTCTTCGCGGCCCTCGGCGAGCACCGGCTTGTTGGCCAGGCTGGTGACGTGGCGGGTGTGGAACGCGAACTCGCCGTTCGTCGCCTTCAGCAGGATCACCTCGGCGTCGGAGACCACCTCGAAGGAGAGGCTGTCGAGGTAGGGCAGCTGGCGGCCGTCCGGGTCGGTCTTCCAGTAGTACGGGTTGCGCTCGGCCGTCACCGTCGTGGCGTCACCCAGGGCGTTGGTCAGCATCCACGCGTTCAGCGTCGGCTTCTCGGCGTTCTGGTAGGTCTCCGACCGGGCCAGCATCAGCTCGGTCCAGGACGCGAAGCCGGCCGACGCCGCCGTCGCGTCGGCCCCCTCGGTGTAGGCGGCGTGGAACTGCTGCAGGTAGTGCGCGGGCAGGGAGACCAGGACGTCGCCGCTGTTGATGAGCGCGAGCTGTTCGAGGAACAACCCGTTCGGCTCGGCGAAGGTGAACCGCACCGACTGGTCGTCGACGCGGGTCAGCGTGGCCGGCTGGCCGCCGTTGGTGAGGAACGACGGGACCGCGGGCGACAGCTCCTTGGTCAGCAGGAAGTCCTGGAACGCGAAGACGAGGTCGTCGGCGGTGAACGGGGCGCCGTCGGACCACTTCATGCCGGCCCGCAGCGTGATGAGGAACTCGTGCCCGTCGTCGGACTGCTCGACCGACTCGGCGATGTTCGGGACGGGCTCGGTCCATTCCGGGTTCCAGCGCATCAGCGGGTCGTAGCCGACCGTGCGCTGCAGCCAGGCCTCGTCCTCGGGGCCGAGCAGCGCGCTGGTCCAGGTGCCGCCGTAGACGCCGGGCCGGTCGACCGGCTCGATGACGGCGGGGTTCGCCGGGAGCCGCTCGCTGAGCGGCGGCAACTCGCCGGCCTCGACCCGGGCGGCCAGTTGTGGCGCCTCGCGCAGGTCGGTGCCGGGCGCCTCGGACGGGCCGGCGTCGCCCGCGGGATCGGTGTCGAGCCACGAACAGCCCGACAGCGCCACGAGCCCGGCGGAGGCGCCACCGGCGATCAGCAGGCGACGGCGGGTGATGGGTCTGGTCGTCCACGAACGGTCGTTCATGGCGCCTCCTCGCTGAGGTCCTGGACGAATGACGCACAAAGCTATAGCGCTTCCACAAACGTGTCAACGAGTCGGTCGACTGCTGTTGCAGAGGGTGCAACACGCGCGAGGGCGCTGACGTCGTGAGCCGGCGCCATGCCTGCGGTTCCCGGCTGTCTAGCTGGGATATCGGCGTCGAGATTGCCGGGTATCGATGCGCTCGGTACTATGACAACTCTTGCGCAAGCGCTTTCTATCCCGGCTCCATGCTTGGATGAGGTCCGCACACACGAGGGAGCGAAGGACCGATGACTGACGACCTGACGGCCGCACCCGGCCGCGCCACCCTCCGCGACGTCGCGGCCCGCGCCGGAGTCTCGATGTCAACGGTCTCCCGGGTCCTGGGCGGCGGCTACCCGACCGCGGCCAGCACGAAGGACAAGGTCCTGCGCGCGGTCGAGGAGCTCGACTACGTCGCCAACGCGCACGCGCGGGCGCTGGCCGGGGGCAGCTCGAAGACCGTCGCGATCCTGGTCGGCTCGGTGGCCATCGAGTTCCAGGCCTACATCGCCCAGGGCGTCGAGGAGCAGGCCACCGACGACAAGCACCTCTGCCTCGTCTGCTCCACCGGCGGCGACCCCGACCGGGAACTGGCCTACATCCAGCTGATGCGCGAGCAGGGCGCCCGCGCCGTCGTGCTCGTCGGCACCGTGGTCGCCGACGACGCCTACCACGCGCGCATGCGCCAGTTCGCCCAGGCGCTCGACGCCGCCGGCTCGCGGCTCGCGCTGGTCGGCCGTCCGCCGCTGGCCCGCGACGTCCCGGCCGTGGTCGTCGAGTTCGACAACGAGGGCGGCGCCTACGCGGCCACCAGCCACCTGCTGACCCAGGGGCACGAGCGCATCCTCTACCTCGGCAAGCAGCCGGGCCAGACCACCGCCGAGGGCCGGCTGGCCGGGCACCTGCGCGCGCTGGCCGACTTCGGCGTCGAGTCCGACGAGTCGCTGATCGTGGCCGGCGAGTTCGGCCGGCAGCCCGGCTACCAGATGATGAAGGCGCGGCTCGAGGCCGGGCCGGTCGACTTCACCGCCATCTTCGCCGGCGACGACCCCGCGGCGGCCGGCGCCATCCAGGCGCTGCGCGAGCACGGCCTGCGCGTCCCCGACGACGTCTCCATGGTCGGCTACGACGACCTCGCCGTGGCCGCCGACCTCGGGCTGACCACCGTTCACATCCCGCACGAGGAGCTGGGCCGCACCGCCGTCCGGCTGGCGCTGCACCAGGCCGACGCCCGCGGCGAGGGGCCCGGGCTCGTGCATCGGAAGCTGGCCACGCAGCTCATCGTGCGCGACTCCGTCCGGCCCAACCTCGGCCCCGGCGGGCGCCGGCCGGTGCGGTCCTGACGGTCAGCGGCTCCACTCGACGGTGAGGCCGTCGCGGCGGCCGAAGCGTTCGAGGTCGCGGGCGAGGAGGTCCTGCAGCTGCCGCAGCTCGTCCTCGGCCGGCGCCTCGACCACGACGGCGAGCGTGCCCGCGCCGGCCCGCAGCGTGCAGCGTCCGGCGGTGAGGGTCAGTGTGGCCTCGGAGCCGTCGCGGTCGACCCGCAGGACGCGGGGGTGGGCGCGGCCGGGCCGGTGGTGGGCGCCGAGGTCGCGGCCGGCGATCGCCTCGGCGTGGTCGCAGAGCCGGCGCAGGTACCGCTCGGGCGTCGCGGTGGCGACGTCGGCGCGGGCGGTCGCTCCCGGCGCGTCGTCCTTGGTGAGCGCGACCAGCCAGCCGTGCAGGCCGCCGGGATCGCGCGGGCTGTCCAGGCGGGTGCGCTCGAGCCGGTCGACGCGCCAGCCCGTGGCGAACACCGCCGCCAGTTCGTCACGGCCGTACCGCCGCGGCCCGCTCTCGCCGGGCTGCAGGTCGCTGAAGCAGAGCACGAACCAGCGGCCGCCGGGCTCGAGGACGGCGCGGACGGCGGCCACGTAGGCCGCCCGGCCGGTGTCGTCGAAGGTGTGCAGGAGGCCGCAGTCGAGCACGGTGCCGAAGGTCTCGCCCAGTCCGGCCAGCTCGCGGGCGTCGCGGCGCAGGAACCGCGCCGTCAGGCCGCGGCCGGCCGCCTTCTCCGTCGCGGTGCGCAGCGCCGTCGGCGCGACGTCGACGCCGGTCGCGTCGAGGCCGCGGGCCGCGCACATGAGCACGTGCTCGCCGGTCCCGCACCCGGCGTCGAGCACCCGGCCGCGGATGGCGCCGTCGTCGGCGAGCGCGCGGAAGGCCGGCTGCGGGTGGCCGACGTCCCAGTCGGGCCGGCCCGAGTACATCGCCTCCCAGTGGTCGCGGCCCCGGCTGCGCCGCCGGGCCAGCAGGGCCAGCGTCGCGGCCGCGACCACGACGATCAGCAGCACCCCGTGGGCGACGCCGAGCACGAGCAGCCCGGACGGCAGGAGCAGCAGGACGGCGACGAAGGCGAGCTTGACGAGGACGGCGGCGGCCAGGCCGTGACGGAGGTGGCCGGCGAGGGCGTGGGGAGGCATCGGCCCAGTTTTACGAAACATTGTGTCTCTGTCAATACACTGTGTCTCTATCGTGGCAGTGTGTACGATGCGGAGGTGCCGAAGCTGTGGAGCGAGACCATCGAGGCGCACCGCCACGAGGTGCGCGACGCGATCCTCGACAGCGCGGCAGGGCTGGCGGCCGAGAACGGCCTGCTGTCGGTCACGATGTCGCAGATCGCGGGGCGGGCCGGCATCGGCCGGGCCACGCTGTACAAGTACTTCCCCGACGTCCAGGCCGTCGTACTCGCCTGGCACGACCGGCAGATCGCCGCCCACCTGACGCGGCTGGCCGAGGCGCGCGACCACGCCGACGGCGCCGAGGCCCGCCTGGTCGCGGTGCTCGAGACGTACGCGCTGGTCCTGCGCCGGCGCGGACGCCACCACCGGCAGCCGCACGGCGCCGAGCTGGCCGCGTTCGTGCACCGCGATCCGCGGGTCGCGCAGGCCGAGCGGCAGGTGCACGACCTGCTGCGCGACCTCCTCACCGACGCCGCGGCGGCCGGCGCCGTCCGCGCGGACGTCCCGCCTGACGAGCTGGCCGCCTACTGCGCCGCCGCCCTCTCCGCGGCCGCCGACGTCCCCGGCGACGACGCCGCCCGGCGCCTCGCCGGGCTCGTCCTGGCCGGCCTGCGCGCGTAGGCGACTGGCGATATTCGGTTGCGGGCGCGGCCGCCGCGCACCATCGTCGGGGGATGAGCGACACGCCTGAGCGGTGGACCCGAGCGACCGTCTACGCGGACATGTGGGTCGACCCGGCGGACGACCCGCGCAACTCCGAGGGCGTCAGCCCCGACGGCGAGCTGGCGACGCTGCGCGACTACCTCGACTCCTACCGGCTGACGCTGCGGATGAAGTGCGACGGCCTCGACGCGGAGCAGCTGGCCCGCCGCTCCGTGCCGCCGTCGACGATGTCGCTGCTCGGCCTCGTGCGGCACCTGGCTGAGGTCGAGCGCGACTGGCGCACCTGGGTCCGGCCCGACGACCCGGCGCCGAAGCTGTACGGGCCGCGCGACGCCGACTTCGACGGCGCCGTCGGCGACCAGGCGGTCGTCGACGGCGCGTTCGCCGATCTCGCCCGCGAGCAGGCCGCCACCGACGACGTCCTGGCGGGGTTCGCCGACCTCGGCGAGCGGGTCGGCCGCGACGACATCGCCGTCCGCGAGCTGTGGGTGCACCGCATCGAGGAGTACGCCCGCCACTGCGGCCACGCCGACCTGCTGCGCGAGTGCGTCGACGGCCGGGTCGGCCAGTAGGTCAGCGGCTCGCGCAGCCGACGCACAGCCGCGTCCACGGGCGCAGCTCCAGCCGCTCGACCGGGATGGCGGCGGCGCAGCGCTCGCAGGCGCCGAAGGTGCCGCGGGCCAGCCGGCTCTGGGCGGCCTCGACGTCGTTGAGGATGCGGGCGACGCTGGCGCGGTGGGCGGCGGCGGGCGAGTCGCCGGCGGACTCGGTCAGCTCGTCGAGCTGGCGCTGCCGGCCGGCGGCGGCCTCGGCGAGCGCCTCCTCGATGCGGGCGCGGGCGTCGCGGTCGATCGCGGGGTAGGTGGGCGTGGTCATGCTGCTGCTCCTGGAGGTGCGCGCCGCGGGCGCGCTGAGGGCTCACTCGCCGCCGGCGGGTGAGCTGGGATGACGGGGTCAGGAGCAGCGGGGCGGGGCGCGGTCGACGCTGCGGCGCAGGACGTCGAGGCCGCGGATGCCGCGGGCGGTCTGGGCCAGCTGGAGCGCCAGCAACGCCGGACCGGCGATGACGTGGGCAGGCTCAGACGTCGCCGTCTGCGCCGTCGCCCATCCCGTCACCATGGCCGCACCATAGCAACGAAGCCCGTGACGGTCGAGGTCACGACTCCCCGACGAGGAGCGCGGCGGCCCGCGGGGCGAGGAAGTGGTCCATGACCAGCTCGGCCGCGCCCTGGGCGGCCACGTGCTCGCCGATGGCGGACCCCTCGACGACGAGGGCGGGGCGGGCGACGACGAGCTCGCCGGCGACCAGCTCGGTCAGCACCGGCAGGAACGCCTGGGCCAGCCGGTTCCACAGTGGCCCGCCCAGCACGACGCGGGGGACGTCGAGGAGGTTGACGAGGACGCCGAGGCCGACGGCGACCCGCCGGGCCGCGCGGTCCAGGATCCAGGTGGCGCCGCTGTTGCCGCCGGCCGCCTGCTCGCACAGCGCCGTGCAGGCGTCGTCGATGGCGACGTAGTCGCTGAGGTCGGGCAAGGGCACCAGCCCCAGCCGCGCCGCCTGGATGACCAGCGCCTCCGGCACGCACGCCGCGGCCAGCCCGCCGCGGCGCCCGGCCCATTCCAGCTGCTCGGCCTCGGGGTCGACGATGAGGTCGCCGACCTCGCCGATGTTGTTCGTGACGCCGCGCAGCACCTGGTTGTCGACGACGACGGAGGCGCCGACACCGGAGCCGAGGTACAGGAAGACGAACGCGTTGGCCGGCGCCTTCGACGAGCGCAGCTCGGCCGTCGCGGCCGCCGTGACGTCCTTGTCGAGCAGGACGGGCAGCCCGGTGGCGTGGTGGAGGTCGGCCCGGAGCCGGACGTTGCGCCAGTTCGGCAGCTGCGGCGGGTCGACGATGACGCCGGCGTGGACGTCCAGCGGGCCGGGCGCGGCGATGCCCAGGCCGAGCACGCGGTCGCGGTCGACGCCGGCCTCGCGGATCACGGCGTCGGCGGTGGCCGCGATCAGCGCCGTGACCTCGGGCGGGTTCGTCGCCTGCGGGGTGCGTTCCTGGCGGCGCAGCCGCACCTGGCCGTCGAGGTCGAGCAGGACGGTGGTGAGCCGCGCGGGATCGATGTGCACGCCGACGGAGAACGCGCCGTCGCGGTCGACGACGAGGGGGATGCTGGGCCGGCCGCGGGCGCTGCCGGCCGGCTCGGTCTCACGGATCAGGCCGTCGTCGATGAGCCGCCGGGTGATGTTCGAGATGGTCTGCGGGCTCAGCCCGGACTCGCGGCGCAGGTCGGCCCGGCTGGCCCCCGGCGAGCGGCGCAGGACGTCGAGCACGACGGCCTGGTTGAAGTCGGCCAGGCGGAGTTGGTTGCTGCCGCGCCGCATGCGACTCCTTCCCTGCCGAGTGGATCATAGCCAGACGATCTTTAATCCAAGCGATTGACGATATCTTCGACGAAGCCTAACCTGTGCCCCAGGTTTAGTCCATCGGATGGAAAAAAGGGTGACGCAATGAAGCGCAGTCGTGTCCTCCTCGCCGTCACGACCGCCGCCCTCCTCACCGGGGTGCTGGCCGCGTGCTCGGACAGCGACGACAGTGCCGGCGGCGACGGACCCGTGACGATCCGCCTGCTCGAGTACCAGCAGGCCCGGGCCGACGCCGTCGAGCCGCTGCTCACCGAGTTCGAGCAGGCCATGGCGGAGCAGGGCAAGGACGTCGAGGTCGAGCTGATCGTCGACCCCCTGACCGACGAGCAGTTCCGCACGAAGATCACCCAGCAGTTCCACTCCGGCACCGCGCCCGACGTCATCGACATGGGCGGCACGCACGTGACCGGCTTCGCCGGGGCCGGCTACCTGCTGGAGCTGGACGAGTACCTCGACGAGTGGGACGCCTGGGGCGAGTACTACGACCCGGTGAAGGACGCCGCCCGGCAGGTCGACGGCCACTTCTACGCCGTGCCGCACGAGGCGAACGTGCAGAGCCTGTTCTACCGCAAGGACGTGCTCGAGCAGCTCGGCGTCGACACCTCGCAGCCGCAGACGTGGGACGACCTCATCGCGCGGCTGGAGCAGGTCACGGCGCAGACGGGCGAGCCGTCGATCGTCATCCCGGCCGGGA
Organism: Jiangella alba; assembly: GCF_900106035.1. Classification (GTDB taxonomy): domain Bacteria; phylum Actinomycetota; class Actinomycetes; order Jiangellales; family Jiangellaceae; genus Jiangella; species Jiangella alba. The sequence continues at coordinate 226,883 of NZ_FNUC01000001.1, read as the reverse complement.
CGGCGTGGGGCGGCGGCACCTGGACCGAGGGCTTCCTGCCCATCGCCGCCGGCACCGGCAGCACGTTCTACGACGAGGAGACCGGGCGCTGGACGCTGGAGAGCGACGGCCTGACGGCGTCCTTCGAGCTGTACGCCGACCTCGTCGAGGCCGGCCTGCTGCCGGTGCAGGACCTGCTCAACCCGAACCCGTGGGAGCCGACCAAGTACGTGCGGTTCCCCGAGGGCACCATGCCGGTGGCCGCCCAGGGCACCTGGGGCTGGCGCTACGACTGGGGCCCCGAGGGCACCGCGCCGATCGACGACGTGCAGGAGAAGGTCGGCACCTGGGACTACCCGGCGCTGGTGCCGGGCACCGACCCGTACTCGATCAGCGGCGGCGGCTTCGTCTACGGCATCAGCGCCGAGACCGAGCACGCGGAGGCCGCGATGGCGCTGGCGACGTGGCTGAGCACGGGCACCGCGGCGGCCGAACAACTGGCCGCCATCGGCGCCGCGGCGCCGCACCCGGGCATCGCGGACGTCGAGCCGTACGCGAGCGACCCGTCGCTGCTGGACGCGGAGGAGAAGGTCCGCACCGGTATCCGCGCCCCGTTCGGCGACGGCGCCGACCAGGTGTCGCAGGCGGTGCAGAGCGCGACCGAGGGCATCCTGCTCGGTGACGCGGACGGTGAGCAGGCGGCGGCCACGTTCGCCGAGGAGGCGGCGGAGCTGCTGGGCGACGCCCTGGTCGAGCAGTGACGTCGGTCCCGGCGCCGGCCGCGCAGGCCACCCGGCCCAGCCGGCCGGCACCGGGCCGCCCGGGCCGGCGAGCGCTGCACGGCCGCGGCCTGATCCCGCTGCTGCTGGGCCCGTCGGTGCTGCTCATCCTGGTGTTCGTCGTGGCGCCGGCGGTGTACGGCCTGTACCTGAGCCTCACCAACACCCAGCTCACCGGCTTCGCCGCCCGCGACCCGCAGTTCGTCGGCCTGGACAACTTCCGCAGTCTGCTCGGCTCGGACGACTTCCTCACCTCGCTGGGCCGCACCGGCCAGTTCGTGCTGTTCTCGGCGATCATCGGGCAGACGGTGCTCGGCATGCTCGCCGCGCTGCTGTTGCGGCGCACCTGGCTGCGCGGCAAGGGCCTGTTCGGCGCCGCGATCCTGCTGCCGATGGTGGTGCCCGAGGTGGTCGCCGCGCTGACCTGGGCGAGCGTGCTGTCGTCCAGTGAGGACGGCACGTTCAACCGGATGATCGGCCTGTTCGGCGGCTCGGCCGCGGCGCCGCTGCAGGAGTGGCCGATGCTGTCGATCGTCATCGTCAACATCTGGCGCGGCATCGCGTTCGCGATGATCATGTTCCAGGCCGCGCTGGAGGACGTCCCGGACGAGCTGATCGAGGCCTCCAGGGTCGACGGCGCCAGCGCCGCGCAGGTGTTCCGGTACGTGACCCTGCCGCTGATCCGCGGGCCAGTCTTCCTGTACCTGCTGCTGACGACGATCACGACGGTCGGCGTGTTCGGGCTGGTGTACTTCCTCACCCAGGGCGGCCCCGGCTCGGCCACCGAGCTGACCTCGATCTTCATCTTCGAGCGGGCGTTCCAGTACTCGCAGATCGGGCTCGGCAGCGCGGCCTCGGTGATCCTGCTCGCGCTGCTCATGGTGCTCGGGCTGACCTACGTCCGGCTGACGAAGGTGGAGGTCTGATGACGACCGCGGTCCAGCGCGGGCTGCAGTACGCGCTGCTGACGATGCTGGTGTTGTTCTGCCTGGTGCCGTTCGCGTGGGTGGCGCTGAGCGCGTTCGACTCCGCCGCCGGCCCCACGGTGGGCACGCCGTCGTTCTCGCTGGAGAACTTCGCCCGCTTCTTCACCAGCGCCGACACCCCGCGGCTGCTGCTGAACAGCCTGATCATCTCGGTCGCGGCGACGGCGCTGAACCTCGCCTGCGGGCTGCTCGGCGCCTACGCGCTGGCGCGGTTCCGGTTCCGCGGCCGCAGCTTCTTCATGTTCTCGATCCTGCTGATCCGGGTCATCCCGGCGCCCGCGACGATCGTCGCGCTGTACCTGCTGATGGTCCGGATGAACCTGGACGACAGCTATCTCGGGCTGATCCTGGTCGAGGCCGCGGCCGCGCTGCCGGTGACGTTGTGGCTGCTCAAGGGCACCATCGACGCGATCCCGTTCGAGCTGGAAGAGGCCGCCTGGATGGACGGCAACACCCGGCTGCAGGCGCTGCGCCGGGTGGTCTTCCCGCTGGTCGGCCCGGGTCTGGGCGCCGCGGCCATGCTGACGTTCATGGCCGTCTGGGGCGACTTCCTCACCCCGCTGGTGCTGCTGCAGTCGCCGGACCTGTACCCGCTGTCCATCGGGCTGTTCCGCGCCTTCTCGGCGTTCAACCAGGTCGACTGGGGCGTGCTCGCCGCCAGCGCGGTCATCTACATGGTGCCGCCGGCCATCCTCTACGCCGTGCTCCGGCGCCACCTGCTCAAGTCCAGTCTCGGCGGCGCCATCAAGGGCTGAGCCCTGCCATCTCCCCACCTCTCAGGAGCGATCCGTCTTGCTTGCCGATCACAACCCGCACGGCCGTGTCCAGCTCGACGCCACCGCGTTGACGATGCTGCGTGTGCGCCGCTTCACGACGTTCCGGATCCGCCCCGCCGTCTACCGCGACGCGATACCCGCCGAGGTGCGGGCGTGGACGGTGGACGGCGAACCGGTGCCGTTCGCGCACGCCGTGACGCAGCCGTTCGAGCCGTTCCCCGTCGGGCGCACGTGGGGCCGGCCGTGGGACACGGTGTGGTTCGACGTCCGCGGCGAGGTCCCGGCCGGCTGGTCGCCGGACGAGGCCGAGCTGGTGGTGGATCTCGGCTTCACCGGCGAGCAGCCCGGCTTCCAGGCGGAGGGGCTGGTGTACCGGCCCGACGGCACCGTCGTGAAGGGGCTGGAGCCGCTCAACAACTGGGTCACGCTGCCCGAGCCGGGCCCGTTCCACCTGTACGTCGAGGCCGCCGCGAACCCCGTCGTGCAGGTGCCGTACGAGTACGAGCCGACGACGCTGGGGGACCGGGCGACGGCCGGCGACGAGCACCAGTACCGGCTCACCGAGGTGTCGGTGGCCCGCCGCGACCTCGTCGTGTGGGAGCTGCTGCAGGACGTCGTCACGCTCGACGGGCTGGTGGACGTGCTGGCGCCGTCGGGCTCGCGGCGCGCCGAGATCGTGCACGCGCTGGAGCGCATGGTCGACGCGATGGACCCCGACGACGTACCGGGCACGGCGGCGCTCGGCCGCGAGATCCTGGCGCCGGTGCTGGCGAGCCGGGCGGCCGACAGCGCGCTGATCGTGTCGGCCGTCGGGCACGCGCACATCGACTGCGCCTGGCTGTGGCCGGTCCGCGAGACCGTCCGGAAGGTCGCGCGCACCTTCGCCAACGTCCTCGACCTCGCCGAGCGGCAGCCGGAGTTCGTCTTCGCGGCGTCGTCGGCGCAGCAGTACGCCTGGCTGAAGGACAGCCAGCCGGCGCTGTTCGAGCGGGTCCGCAAGGCCGTCGCCGACGGCGTCGTCCGCCCGGTCGGCGGCATGTGGGTGGAGTCGGACACGAACCTGCCCGGCGGCGAGGCGCTGGCGCGGCAGTTCGTGCTGGGCAAGCGGTTCTTCCTGGAGGAGTTCGGTGTCGAGAGCGACGAGGTGTGGCTGCCCGACTCGTTCGGCTACACCGCCGCGCTGCCGCAGCTGGTGCGGGCCGCGGGGGCGCGCTACTTCCTCACCCAGAAGCCGTCCTGGAACGAGACCAACAAGATGCCGCACTCCAGCTTCCTCTGGGAGGGCATCGACGGCTCGCGGGTGTTCACCCACTTCCCGCCGGCCGAGACGTACAACTCCGACCTCGGCGCGCAGGACCTCGCCCGCACCGAGCGCTCGTTCCGGCAGAAGGGCGCGGCCCGGCACGTCCTCGGCCTGTACGGCTGGGGCGACGGCGGCGGCGGCCCCACCCGCGAGATGCTGGCGGCGGCCGAGCGCAAGCGCGACCTCGACGGCTCGCCGCGGGTCCGGCTCGGCGATCCGAAGACGTTCTTCGACGCGGCGTCGGCGGAGCTGGCGTCGCCGCCGGTCTGGGTCGGCGAGATGTACCTGGAGCTGCACCGCGGCACGCTGATCTCGCAGCAGCGGAGCAAGCGCGGCAACCGGCATAGCGAGGCGCTGCTGCGCGAGGCCGAGCTGTGGGCGGCGACGGCGGCGGTGCTGCGCGGCACGCCGTACCCGTACGACGAGCTGGAGAGCGCCTGGCGCACGGTGCTGCTGCAGCAGTTCCACGACATCCTGCCGGGCACGTCCATCGCCTGGGTGCACCAGGAGGCCGAGCGGCAGTACGAGCGGGTGGCCGGCGAGCTGACGGCGCTGATCGACGTGTCGCTGGCGGCGCTGGCCGGCGACGGCGACACCCCCGTCGCCGCGAACGCCGGGCCGTACGCGCAGCACGGCGTCGCCGGGCTCGGCATCGGGCCGGCCACGCCGCCCAGCGCCGCCCGGCCGGTCCGCGAGGGCGAGCGGTTCGTGCTCGAGGACGCCGCGCTGCGGGTCGAGGTCGGCCCGGACGGCGCCCTCGTCTCCGTCCTCGACCGCGCCGCGGACCGCGAGCTGCTGCCGGACGGCGTCGCGGGCGGCGTGCTGCAGCTGTTCCGCGACACCCCGCGCGAGTGGGACGCGTGGGACATCAACGACGAGGACAAGCGCAGCGGCCGCGACCTGCGCGACCCGGTGTCGGCCGAGGTGGACGGCGACGCCGTCCTGGTGCGGCACGCGGTCGGCGACTCCACGATCGACGTCGCGCTGCGGCTGGTGGACGGCCGCCTCGACTACGCCTTCGACATCGACTGGCACGAGTCGCAGAAGCTGCTCAAGCTGGCCTTCCCGCTGGACCTGCGGGCCGAGCGGTCGACGTCGGAGATCCAGTTCGGCCACCTGAACCGGCCGATCCACCAGAACACCTCGTGGGACGTCGCCCGGTTCGAGACCGTCGCGCACCGCTGGATCCACGTCGGCGAGCCCGGCTACGGCGTCGCGATCGCCAACGACGTCGTCTACGGCCACGACGTCCGCGGCGGACAGGCGCCGAACGGCCGCCCGATGACGACGGCGCGGCTCTCGCTGCTACGTGCGCCGCGCTACCCCGACCCCGCCGCCGACCAGGGCCGGCACGCGTTCACCGTCAGCCTCCGGCCGGGCGGCATCCCGGCCGCGATCGCCGACGGCTACGCCCAGCAGCTGCGGCCCCGCGCCACCGTGGGCACGCCGGTCGCGCCGCTGCTGGAGCTGAGCGACCCGGCGATCGTCGTCGAGTCGGTGAAGCTGGCCGAGGACCGCTCCGGCGACGTCGTGGTGCGGCTCTACGAGGCGCACGGCAACCGGTCGAAGGCGACCCTGACCACGTCGTTCGCGTTCACCGAGGTGGTCGCGACCGATCTGCTGGAGCGCCCGGTGCCGAGCGAGGCCGTCGCCGGCACCGACCTCACCCTGCGCCCGTTCGAGCTCCTGACGCTGCGCTTCCGTTTGGAAAGGTAGACCCCATGCCCGACGACCAGACCACCCTGCCGCGCGAGGAGTACCCGCGCCCGCAGTTCCGCCGCGAGCGCTGGCTGAACCTCAACGGCCGCTGGGAGTTCGAGATCGACCGCGGCGACAGCGGGCTGGAGCGCGGCCTGCTCGACGCGCCGCTGAGCGACGAGATCCTGGTGCCGTTCGCGCCCGAGACGACGCTGTCCGGCATCGGCGACCGCGATTTCCTGCACGCCGTCTGGTACCGGCGCACCATCCGGGTGCCGGACGACTGGGCCGGCACCCGGGTGCTGCTGCACTTCGGCGCCGTCGACCACGACGCCACCGTCTGGGTCGGCGGCGTGCAGGTGGGCCGGCACCGCGGCGGATTCTCCGGCTTCACCGTCGACATCACCGACGCCGCTCCGCCCGGCGCCGAGGTGCCGCTGGTGGTGCGGGCCCGCGACGAGCCGCACGCGCCGCAGGCCCGCGGCAAGCAGTCGCGCGAGCACACGCCGCGCGCGGCGCTGTACTGGCGCACCACCGGCATCTGGCAGACGGTGTGGCTGGAGCCGGTGCCGCCGGTCGCGCTGCGCCGCCCGCGGGTCACCCCGAACGTCGCCGCCGGCGCGTTCGACGTCGAGGTCCCGCTGACGGCGAACCTGCCCGGCGGCACCGTCCGCGTCACCGTCTCCGACGACGCCGGCGAGGTGGTGAGCGCCGAGGTGCGCGCCGACCTCGACCTCGCGCCGCGGCTGAGCCTGCCGCTGCCGGCCGGCCGGCAGCGGCTGTGGTCGCCGGCCGACCCGTTCCTGTACGACCTGCGGGTCGAGCTGCGCTCCGCGTCCGGCGTCGTGGACGAGCTCGCGTCGTACGCGGGGCTGCGCAGCGTGGCGATCACCGGCAAGCAGGTGCGGCTCAACGGCGAGGTGGTGTTCCAGCGGCTCGTCCTCGACCAGGGCTACTACCCGGACGGGCTGATGACCGCGCCCAGCGACGCCGACCTCGTCCGCGACATCGAACTGGCGCTGGCCGCCGGGTTCAACGGGGCGCGGCTGCACCAGAAGGTGTTCGAGGAGCGCTACCTCTACCACGCCGACCGGCTCGGCTACCTGGTCTGGGGCGAGTTCGGCGACTGGGGCTGCAACACCGGCCAGGGCGAGACGACGAACCAGCAGCCCGGCGCGTCCTACGTCCAGGAGTGGCTGGAGGTGCTGGAGCGCGACTACTCGCACCCGTCGATCGTCGGCTGGTGCCCGCTGAACGAGACCTGGCAGGCCTACGGCGACCGCATCACCGCGCTCGACGACGTCACGCGGGCGATGTACCTGGCCACGAAGGCGTTCGACACGTCCCGCCCGGTGCTCGACACGTCCGGCTACGCGCACCGCGTCGCCGAGTCCGACATCTTCGACAGCCACGACTACGAGCAGGACCCGGTGCTGTTCGCGGCCAACTACGCCCGCCTCGCCGACGGCGACCCGTACGTCAACCGGGCCGACAGCACCGGCGAGTCGTGGTCCATCGCCTACCGGGGCCAGCCGTTCTTCGTCAGCGAGTTCGGCGGCATCTGGTGGAACCCGGCCGAGGCGAGCCGGCCGCAGTCGATGCGCGAGTCGTGGGGGTACGGCGACCGCGTGCGCGACCTCGACGAGTTCTACGCCCGCTTCGAGGGGCTGGTCGGCGCGCTGCTCGACCACCCGGACATGTTCGGCTACTGCTACACCCAGCTCACCGACGTGTTCCAGGAGCAGAACGGGCTGTACGGCTTCGACCGGTCGGAGAAGTTCGACCTCGCCCGCATCCGGGCCGCGCAGACCCGGCCGGCCGCGATCGAGCGGTCGTGACCCGGCCCAACGTCGTGGTCATCTACGCCGACGACCTCGGCTACGGCGACCTCGGCTGCTTCGGCGCGGACGACCTGGACACGCCCGCGCTGGACGCCCTCGGCGCGTCCGGCGTGAGGTTCGGCCAGTGGTACTCGAACTCGCCGGTCTGCTCGCCGTCGCGGGCGTCGCTGCTGACCGGCCGGTACCCGGCGCGGGCGGGGGTCGAGAACATCTTGGCCGGCTCGCGCGACACCGCGGGCCTGCCGCCGCAGCCGACGCTCGCGTCGGAGCTGCGCGACCGCGGCTACCGCACCGGCGTCTTCGGCAAGTGGCACCTGGGCGTCGAGTCGTCGTACGGGCCGCTGCAGCGCGGCTTCGACACCCACTTCGGCTTCCGCGCGGGCTGCGTCGACTACTACTCGCACATCTACTACTGGGGCGCCACGAACCCCACGCACGACCTGTGGGCGGACGAGTCGGAGGTGTGGTCGGACGGCGAGTACCTGACGACGTTGATCGCGGAGCGGGCGGCGGCGTTCATCGAGTCGTGCGGCGACCGGCCCTTCTTCTGCTACGTCCCGTTCAACGCGCCGCACTACCCGCTGCACGCTCCCGCCTCGTACGTCTCCTTGTTCGAGCACCTGCCGCCGGAGCGGCGGATCATGGCCGCGATGATCAAGGCCCTGGACGACGGCGTGGCGCTGCTGCTCGAGACGCTGGACCGGCTCGGCCTGCGCGACGACACCATCGTCTTCTTCTCCTCCGACAACGGCCCGTCGACGGAGGAGCGCAACTGGCTGAACGGCGACGAGATCGCCTACCGCGGCGGCTCGGCCGGCGGCCTGCGCGGCAGCAAGGGCTCGGTGTTCGAGGGCGGCGTGCGGGTGCCGGCGCTGCTGTCGTGGCCGGGCGCGGTGCCGGCCGGGACCGAGTTCCCGGGCGTCGGCGCCATGATGGACCTCGTCCCGACCCTGCTGCACGCCGTCGACGGGTCGCCGCCGCCCGACGGCGACCACGACGGGGTGTCGCTGCTGCCGTCGCTGGCCTCGCCGTCGGCGGAGGCGGAGCCGCGCTGGATCGGCTGGGACTACGCCACCCAGCTGGCCGCCCGGTCCGGCGACTGGAAGCTCGTGCTCGGCGCCCGCGAGGCGATGGGCCCCGAGGTCGCCGCCCGGGCCGCCCTCTACGACCTCGCCGCCGACCCCGGCGAACGGCACGACCTCTCCGCCGCCGAGCCCGAGCGGTTCGGCGCGATGCTGGCCGAGCTGCTGGCCTGGGCCGACGGCAACGCGCGAGCCCGTTGACCGCCCCGCCGCCGATCCTTCTTGCTCCCTGTTCCATGATCATCAACCTTTTGCGACGCTATGACGTCGCAGAAGGTTGATGATCATGGAAATCAGCGGGGGACCAGGCCGGTCTCGTAGGCGGTGACGACGAGCTGGGCGCGGTCGCGGGCGCCCAGCTTGAAGAACAGCCGCGAGACGTGCGTCTTGGCGGTGAGCGGCGAGAGCACGAGGTGCTCGGCGATCTCGTGGTTGGACAGGCCGCGCCCGACCAGCGCGAGGATCTCGCGCTCGCGCGGCGTGAGGTCGGCCAGCCGGCCGTCGGACGGGGGCGAGGGAGCGGGCGGCGGCGCCTCCGCGGGCGCGGCGGCCACGTACGCCTCGATCAGCCGCTTCGTGACCCGCGGCGCCAGCAGCGCCTGGCCGTCGTGCACCAGGCGGACCGCCTCGACCAGCGCCTCGGGCTCGACGTCCTTGAGGAGGAACCCGGCGGCGCCGGCCCGCAGCGCGCCGAACACGTACTCGTCCAGCTCGAACGTCGTCAGCACGATGACCCGGACCCCGGACAGCCGCGCGTCGGCGGTGATGCGCCCGGTGGCCTCGAGCCCGTCGACGTGGGGCATGCGGACGTCCATGAGGACGACGTCGGGGACGGTCTCGACCGCCAGCCGGACCGCTTCGGCGCCGTCGACGGCCTCGCCGACCACCTCGACGTCGGGCTCGGCGTTCAACAGCGCCCGGAACCCCGCGCGCACCAGCGTCTGGTCGTCGACCAGCAGCACCCGGATGGCGGCGGTCACGCCGCGCCCACCGGCAGCGACGCCGCGACCCGCCAGCCTCCGCCGGCCCGCGGCCCGGCCTCGAACGACCCGCCGACGGCGGCGGCGCGCTCGCGCATGCCGCGCAGCCCGTTGCCGGAACCGGCGCCGGCGCCGTTGCGGCCGTCGGGCGCCGGGCCGCGGCCGCGGTCGTTCTCGACCTCGATCAGCAGCAGGTCGTCGTGGTGGGCGACCCGCACGCGGGCGGTGGTCGGCCCGGCATGGCGCAGCACGTTGGTCAGAGCCTCCTGGACGATGCGGTAGCCGGTGGCGTCGATGGCGGCCGGCAGCGCGCCGATGCCGGGGTCGAGGTCGACGTCGAGGTCGACGCCGGCCGAGCCGAGGCCGTCGCGGAGGTCCTCGATGCCGGCGAGGCCCTGCGTCGGGCGGACCGGCGCGACGACGGCCTCGGCGCCCTCGTCGCGGAGCAGGCCGAGGACGGAGCGCAGGTCGTCCAGCGACGCGCCGCTGACCCGCTTGATCTCGCGCAGCGTCGAGCGGGCCTGCTCGGGGTCGCGGTCCAGCAGGTGCGCGCCGACGCCGGCCTGCACGTTGATGGCGACCATGGCGTGCGCGACGACGTCGTGGACGTCGCGGGCGATGCGCAGCCGCTCTTCGCCGACCCGGCGCAGCGCCTCCTCCTCGCGGGTGCGCTCGGCCGACTCGGCGCGGTCGACCAGCGCCTCGGTGTAGGCGCGGCGGTCGTGCGCGGCGACGCCGAGCGCGAGCGGAATGGCGACGAACGCGAGGTTCTTCGCGGTGTCCCAGGAGACGTACCCGTGCGGGCTGTAGACCTGCAGGATCAGCACCACCAGCGGCAGCCCGAGCGCGGCGGCCACCAGCGCGGCGCGCCGGCCGCGGGCGGCGGCGAGCGTGTAGGCGCAGATCATGGCCGGCCCGGCGATGGTGACGTAGACGTGGGCGAACGACAGCACCGCGAAGATCAGCAGCATCGCCAGCGCGAGCGCCGGCACCGGCGCGCGGCGGCGCAGCAGGATCGGCAGCGACGCCAGCACGGCCGCGCCGGCGGACAGCGCGGTGAGCTCCGTGCCGGGCGTGCGGGCGATGTCGAGGAACATCACCGTGGCGCACAGCACCACCGCGAGCGCGTCGACGACGCGCTCGCGGACGGTGCCGGGCAGCAGGTTCATGGAGCTCACGGTAGACGGCGTGCGTCCGGCTCGTCGTCCTCCCGGGGGAGTACGTCAGCGCTCCGAGACGCCGATCCGGTCGTGCACCCGGCGCAGCCACATCGGGGCCCACCAGTTCCACTTGCCCATCAGGCCCATCAGCGCCGGGACCAGCAGCGAGCGGACGACGAACGCGTCGACCAGCACGCCGATCGCGGTCGCGATGCCGATCTGCTGGATGAAGGAGATCTCGCTGCTGCTGAACGCGCCGATCGCGACGGCGAGCAGCAGCGCGGCCGCGGTGACGACGGCGCCGGTGCGGCCCAGGCCGACGGCGACGGCCTCGCGCTCCGGCTCGCCGGACTCGCGCGCCTCCTTGATCCGGCCGAGCAGGAACACCCCGTAGTCGGTGGACAGCGCGAAGACGACGGCGGCGGCGATGAGGAAGTTGGTCGGCTCGATGCCGCCGTTGGGCGTGTAGCCGAGCAGGCCGGTGAGCCGTCCGTCCTGGTAGATCCAGGTGAGCGCGCCCAGCGCCACCCCGACGGTGAGCGCGTTCATCACGACCGCCTTCACCGGCAGCACGACCGACCCGGTCATCAGCCAGAGCACCAGGATCGTCAGCAGCACCAGCAGCGCGGCGGCCAGCGGCAGGCTGTCCGCGATGGCGGCCTGCTGGTCGATGAAGTCGGCGGCCGGCCCGGCGACCAGCGCGTCGACGCCGGAGTCCGCGGCCAGCTCGCGGACGTCCGTCACGACGGCGCGGGCGTCCTCGCCGGCCGGGTCGCCGGTGACCTCGAGATCGACCTGCCACACGCCGCCGCCGAGGTCGGCGGCCTCGGCCGGCGCGACCACGCCGGGCAGCCCGGACGCCTGCCGGGCCAGCTCGGCGGCGCCGTCGCCGTCGACCGCGATGGTGACGGGGGTGGTGCCGGTGCCGCCGTACTCGCCCTCGACGGTGTCGGACACGACGCGGGCGCTCTGCCCGGGCGGCACGATGGTGCCGTCGACCGGCGTCCAGGCGGTGCGCAGGGCGGGCGCGGCCAGCACGAGCATCACCGCGGCGGTCGCGACGGCGATCAGGCCGGGGCGGCGCATGACGGCGTGCGAGACGTGGTACCAGCGGCCCTCGGCACCGTCGCTCGTCCGGCGGCGGGCCAGCTTGGCGCCCCAGAGGCCGAAGATCATCGGGCTGACCACCAGCGCCGCGGCCGCCGCCACGACGGCGACGACGGCGCCGGACAGGCCCATCGAGCGCAGGAAGCCCATCGGGAACACCAGCAGCGTCGCCAGCGCGACCGCCACCGTCGCCGCCGAGAACACGACCGTGCGCCCGGCCGTCCGCATCGTCGTCAGCACCGCGCCGAGGGTCGGGCCCTGCCGGTCCAGCTCCTCGCGGTAGCGGGTCAGCAGGAAGAGCGTGTAGTCGATCGCCAGGCCGAGCCCGAGGCCGATGATGAGGTTCAGGGCGAAGACGCTGACGCCGTAGACCTGGTTGATCCCGGTCAGGGCGAGGAACGTGCCGAGCACCGTGGTGACGCCGACCGCGAGCGGCAGCACCGCGGCGCGGCCGCCGAAGACCAGCAGCGACAGCAGGATCAGCACCGGGAACGCGAACGTCTCCGCGCGGGCGAGATCCTGGCCGATCTGCTCGCCCAGCTGCACGCCGACCACCGCGCCGCCGCCGACCGTCACGCCGTCGTCGTCCGCGAACGCGTCGAGCGCCGCCCGGGCCGTGGCCTCCTCGTCCGCGTCGGCCGCCAGCGTGCCGACGACCAGCGCCGACGTCCCGTCCGGCGCCGCACCCGCGACGTCGGTCCGCGCGACGCCGTCGATGCCGGCCAGCGTGTCCGCCGCCGCCTCCACGGGGTCGTCGCCGCTGCCCGGCGGCGTCTCGACCAGCAGCACCACGCCGGGCGACGGCTGCAGCCCGGTGGCCGCCTCGATCCGCTCGACGGCACGCACCGAGTCGGCGTCGCCCGGCGCGAACCCGCCGTCGGACCGCAGCGCCCCGGCCACCGGCCCGCCGACCGCGCCGGCGACGACCACGAACAGGAACAGCGCCACCAGCGCGCGGCGCGGGTGGTCGTGCAGCGCCCGGAGGAGGCGCCGCGACGGGGTGACGGTCGGCTGGGTGAGATTCATGCCACCGACCTTCGCGGCCGCGGGGGTGCGGCCGCGTCCGGCCGGGGAAGTAACCGCGGGTGGCGCTACTCCCGCGGGCGTACACCGGCCGCAGCAGTGCGCCGCGGCTCAGCCGTGGACGACGGCGACGGGGCGGGCGGCCTGGTGCAGGACGGCCCGGCTGGTCGAGCCGAGCAGCATGCTGCGGACGTCGCCGCGGCCGCGCGAGCCGACGACGACCAGCGAGGCGTCGGCGGCGGCCTCGACGATGACGTCGGCGGGGTAGCCGGGCGTGACGACGACCGAGACCTCGGCGGTGGAGCCGGTGGCCGTGCGGGCCCGCTGCACCGCGGCGGTGACCAGTTCCTCGGTCTCGCGCTCCTCCGGCGCCGTCGTGTGGCCACGCATGCGGAACGCTCCGACGGCGACGACGCGGGCGGCGCGCAGGCGGGCCTCCGTCAGCGCGAACCGCAGCGCCGCGTCACCGAGGGGCGAGCCGTCGACGCCGACCACGATGGTGCCGTCGCCGGGGCCCTCGTGCGGCGGGACGACGACCGCCGGGCAGGTGGCGTGCGCCGCGACCCGTCCGCTCACCGAGCCCAGGACCAGCGCGCCGATGGTGCCCAGCCCGCGGGTGCCGGCCACCACCAGCCCCGCGTCCTTGGCGACGTCGAGCAGCGCCTGAGCCGGCGGGCGCAGGACGAGGAAGGTGTCGACGTCGAGGTCCGGCGCCGCGTCCTTCGCCCGCTGCCGGGCCGCGTCGAGGACCTCGGTGGCGTACGCGCGCAGCTCGTCCGACGGCGGCAGCACGGCGGCGCCGCCGAACGGCGCGGCCGCGATCGGCATCCACAACCCGTAGACGGCGTACAGCGGCGCGCCGCGCAGCTTCGCCTCGGCGACCGCCCAGTCGAGGGCGATGCCGCTGTCGGGGGATCCGTCGACGCCGACGACGATGGGCTTGCTCTGCTCGGTTGTCATGTCTCCAGGCTCGCTCAGCGAGGGCCGTCCGGCCAGGGGCGGACGGCCGCGGGCCCCGGGACCTTCGTCCCGCCGCGGCGGCTCACGCCCCGCGGAACAGCGCGACCTTGAGCACGCCGGTGTCGGCCGGGCGGGAGAAGACGTCGTAGGCGTCCTGCATCTCGTCCAGGCCGAACCGGTGCGTGACCAGGCCGGTGACGCCGAGCTGGCCGGCGGCGAGCATGCGCAGCAGGACCGGCGTGGTGGCGGTGTCGACCAGCCCGGTGGTGATGGTGAGGTCGCGGATCCAGGCCGTCTCCAGGTGCAGCGTCGCGGGCGACCCGTGCACGCCGACGTTGGCGACGTGACCGCCGGGCCGGACCAGCTCGACGCACGACTCGAACGTCGCCGGGATCCCGACCGCCTCGACGGCGACGTCCGCGCCGAGCCCGTCGGTGAGGTCGCGCACGCGGGCCAGGACGTCGTCGTCCGGGTCGAGCAGGACGTCCGCCCCGACCGCGGCCGCCGCCTGACGCCGTCCGGGCGCCGGGTCGACGGCGATGACGTGGGCCGGGCTGAACAGGCGGGCGGTGAGGATCGCCGCGAGCCCGACCGGCCCCGCACCCACCACGACCACCGTGTCGCCCGGGCGCACCCCGGCGGCCAGCACGCCGACCTCGTACGACGTCGGCAGGATGTCGGCCAGCAGGACGGCGTCCTCGTCGCTGACGTCGGCGGGCAGCTTGTAGGCGGAGGTGTCGGCGAACGGGACGCGGACCCGCTCGGCCTGGGTGCCGTCGATGCGGTGGCCGAGGATCCAGCCGCCCCCGCCGAGGCACTGGCCGTAGCGCGCCTCGCGGCAGTAGCGGCAGCGGCCGCAGGCGGAGATGCACGACACCAGGACGCGGTCGCCGGGCGCGACGGTGCGCACGTTGCTGCCGACCTCCTCGACGGTGCCGACCGCCTCGTGGCCGAGCACCCGGCCCGGCTCGGCGGTGGCGACGTCGCCCTTGAGGATGTGCAGGTCGGTGCCGCAGATCGTGACGCAGTCGACGCGGACGACGGCGTCGTCGGGGCTCTTGACGGCCGGGTCCGGGACGTCCTCCCAGGACCGGCGGCCGGGACCGTGGTAGACGAGTGCCTTCATGCCTCCAGTCCAGCCTCCGGCGGCGCCGCGGGGGAGAGGCGATGGGCCCGCCGGTCCCGGACCAACGGCCCCAGGGTGTGTCACCGTGTGACCTGACCGCCGACGACGAGGAGACCACCCCATGCGCGGAGCAGTCCTGTACGCACCCGGCGACGTACGCGTCGAGGAGCGCGCCGACCCGGTCGTCGAGCGGCCGTCCGACGCGGTCGTCCGGGTGGTGGCGTCCTGCGTGTGCGGCTCGGACCTGTGGACCTACCGCGGCGTCAGCCGCCCGTCCCGCCCGGTGCCGATGGGGCACGAGTACGTCGGCGTCGTCGAGGAGGCCGGGGCGGACGTGCGCACCGTCGCCGTCGGCGACACCGTCGTCGGGTCGTTCTTCGCGTCTGACAACACCTGCGAGATCTGCCGCGCCGGGTACCAGGCCCGCTGCGTCAACGCGGTCCCGATCGGCTCGCTCGGCGCGCAGGCGGAGTACCTGCGGGTGCCGCTGGCCGACGGCACGCTGGTGGCGACACCGGGGCCGCCGGACGACGACCTGCTGCCCTCGCTGCTGGCCGCGTCCGACGTGCTCGGCACCGGCTGGTTCGGCGCGGTCGCGGCGCAGGCGGGGCCGGGCCGCACCGTCGCGGTCGTGGGCGACGGCGCCGTCGGCCTGCTCGGCGTGCTGGCCGCGCGGCGGCTCGGCGCCGAGCGGATCATCGCGATGAGCCGGCACGCGCCTCGTCAGGCCCTGGCCCGCGAGTTCGGCGCCACCGACGTCGTGGCCGAGCGCGGCGACGAGGGCGTCGCGCGGGTGAAGGAGCTGACCGGCGGGCTCGGCGCTCACGGCGTCATCGAGGCGGTCGGCACCCAGGAGTCGATGATGCAGGCGATCCGGTCCACCCGGGCAGGCGGCCACGTCGGCTTCGTCGGCGTCTCGCACGGCGTCGAGCTGCCCGGCCGCGAGCTGTTCTTCGCCCAGGTGCACCTGCTCGGCGGCCCGGCGCCGGTGCGGCGGTTCCTGCCGGAGCTGATCGACCTCATCTGGACGCGGCAGATCGACCCCGGCCGGGTCTTCGACCGGACGCTCCCGCTCGACGACGCGGCCGAGGCGTACCGGGCCATGGACGAGCGGACGGCCGTCAAGGTGCTCTTGCGCCCCTGACGCCTGTGGTGTGCAATATATTGCATGCCCATCCCGCGGGGAGAACCCGCGATCGGCCGCCGGCTGCTGCGCGACGACGTCTACGGACGGCTGCGCGAGGCGATCGTCGGCGGCGTGCTGGCGCCCGGTGAGCAGCTGCGCGACGCCGAGCTCGCGGCCTGGCTCGGGGTCAGCCGGACGCCGGTGCGCGAGGCGCTGCTGCGGCTGGCCGAGGCCGGGCTGGTCGTCGCGAAGCCGGGCCGCTCGACCGTGGTGAGCCCGCTGGACGTGCGCGACCTGCGCGACGCGCGCGACGTGGTCGCGGCGCTGCACGAGGTGGCCGTCCGCGCCGCCGTCGCCGGCCTGACCACGTCCGACCTCACCGCGATGAGCGCCGCCAACGACCGGTTCCGGGCGGCGGTCCGCGACGGCGACGTCGAGGCCGCGCTGCGCGCCGACGACGACCTGCACGCCGTCCCCGTCGCCGTCGCCGCGAACCGCGCGCTGGCCGCCGTCCTCGAGACGTACACACCGGTGCTGCGCCGGGCCGAGCGGCTGCGCTTCTCCACGCTGGCCGGGCGCGCGTCCGTCGCCCGGCACGACGAGCTGATCGGGCTGTGCGCCGCCGGCGACGCCGAGCGCGCGGCGGCCGTCGCGTTCGACACCTGGCACAGCCTGCCGACCACCGAGGAGTGACCATGGCCCTGAGCGACTTCCCCCGCCACCCGCTGACCTTCGGGCCCAGCCCCGTCCACCCGATGCCGCGGCTGACGGCGCACCTCGGCGGCGCCGCCGTCTGGGCCAAGCGCGAGGACTGCAACGCCGGCCTCGCCTACGGCGGCAACAAGACCCGCAAGCTGGAGTACATCGTCCCCGACGCGCTGGCCCAGGGCGCCGACACGCTGGTGTCGATCGGCGGCTACCAGTCCAACCACACCCGCCAGGTGGCCGCCGTCGCCGCGTCGCTCGGGCTGAAGGCCGTGCTGGTGCAGGAGAGCTGGGTCGACTGGCCCGACCCGCTGAACGACCGCGTCGGCAACATCATGCTCAGCCGCATCATGGGCGCCGAGGTGCGGCTCGACCCTGCCGGGTTCGGCATCGGGTTCAAGCAGTCGTGGACCCGCGCCATCGAGGACGTGACGGCGCGCGGCGGGCGGCCGTACCCGATCCCGGCCGGCGCGTCGGACCACCGGCTCGGCGGGCTCGGGTTCGCCCACTGGGCGTACGAGGTCGAGGCCCAGGAGCGTGAGCTGGGCGTCTTCTTCGACACCGTCGTGGTCTGCGCGGTCACCGGCTCCACCCAGGCCGGCATGATCGCCGGGTTCGCCGCGCTGGAGGAGGCCGGCGGGCGGCCGCGCCGGGTCGTCGGCATCGACGCCAGCGCCACGCTCGACGAGACGCGCGACCAGGTGGCCCGCATCGCCCGCGCCACCGCCGAGCTGATCGGGGTGGCCCGGCCGCTGCGCGACGACGAGATCACCGTCCTGCCCGGCTGGGCCGGCGACCGGTACGGCGTGCCGGTGGAGTCGACGCTCGACGCGATCCGGCTCACCGGCCGGCTCGAGGGGGTCATCCTCGACCCCGTCTACGAGGGCAAGTCGATGGCCGGGCTGGTCGACCTCGTGACCAGCGGCGACATCCCGGGCGACGCGACCGTCCTCTACGCGCACCTCGGTGGCCAGCCGGCGCTGAACGCGTATAGCGGGCTGTTCACCCACTAGCGGCGGCGAACCGCCGGGCCAGCGCCGCGCAGGCGGCCCGCAGCTCGGGCGGGCCGACCACCTCGACGTCCGCGTCGAACCGGGCGACGTTCGCGGCCAGGCCGATCCAGGACCACGCGCCCAGCGTCAGCCGGCACCGGTCCGGCCCGGCGGGCTCGACCACGCCGTCGTGGACGTACGGCGCGACCTCGGCGGCGGGGAGGTCCAGCAGCACCTCGCCGCGGCACGGCCAGCCGGCGTCGCCGCCGCGGAACCGGGCGGTGACGAACGCGGCGACGTCGCCGCCGGGGACCTCGCGCGGGGTGAACCGCGGGCCGGTCGGCACCCGCGGCGTCACGCGGTCGGCACGGAACACCCGCCAGTCGTCCCGGTCCAGGTCCCACGCGACGAGGTACCAGCGGCCGCCGCGGGCGACGAGGTGGTGCGGCTGGACCCGGCGCCGCGTGCCGTCGTGGTCGAAGCGCAGCTCCTCGCGGGCCCGGATCGCCGCCGTCAGGGCGACCAGCACGTCCGGGTCGGCCGGGTTCCGCGTCGCGCCGTCCACCGTGACCTGCACCGCGTCGACCCGGTGCCGTAGCCGCGCCGGCAGCAGCTGCCGGACGGTCGTCAGCGCGCGGGCGGCGTCGGCCGCGACGTCGGCGCCGCTGGCCGCCGCCAGCCGCAGCGCGACCGCGAGCGCCACCGCCTGCCCGTCGTCGAACAGCAGCGGCGGCAGGTCGGCGCCCGCGTCGAGCCGGTAGCCGCCGTCCGGGCCCTTGATCGCCAGGATGGGGTAGCCCAGCTCGCGCAGCCGGTCGACGTCGCGGCGGACGGTGCGCTCGCTGACGTCCAGCCGGCCGGCCAGCAGCGGCCCCGGCCAGTCGCGGCGCGCCTGCAGCAGCGACAACAGCGCGAGCAGCCGGGCCGACGTCGTGGACATGGGCCCATCCTGCCGCAAGTAGCGGACACATCCTGTCCGCTACCGCTGCCACGCTGCCGTCATGACGCAGAACCAGACGACCACGTCCACCCTCGACGCCGAGCGGGCCGCCCTGCTCGGCCAGCTCGCGGCCGCCCGCGCCGCGCTGCTGACCACCGTCCGCGGGCTCACCGACGCGCAGGCCGCCGAGCGGCCGGCCGTCAGCGCGCTCTGCCTCGGCGGGCTGGTCAAGCACGTCACCGCGATGGAGGAGAGCTGGCTGCGCTTCGTCGTCGAGGGCCCGTCGGCGATGACCTACGACCTGCCCGACGGCGTCACCTGGGCCGACCTCGCGGCCGGGACCGCGCGGGAGGTCCCGCGGTGGTCGCTCGACCACGCCGACGCCTTCCGGCTGCTGCCCGGCGAGACGCTGGCCGGCGTCGTCGAGCGGTACGAGCGGGTCGCCGCCGGGACCGAGCGGACCGTCGCCGCCGTCGACGACCTCTCCGCCGCGCACCCGCTGCCGGACGCGCCGTGGAACCCGCCCGGCGCGTCGCGCAGCGTCCGCGGCGTGCTGCTGCACCTGATCGCCGAGACGGCGCAGCACGCCGGGCACGCGGACCTTCTCCGCGAGTCGCTGGACGGCCAGACGTCGAGCTGACGCGGCCGTTGTCAGTGCCGGGCGGCAGGATGAGCGTGTGCAGCCTGTCGTGGTCCCGTCGCCTGACGGCTCGGTGCGCGTCGACGGCCGGCGGGTCGCGCTCGGCGAGCTGCCCTCCGTCGTCGCGTCGGCCGGCGCCGCCGCGCGCTGGACCTGGGACGACACCAACCGGTGGTATCCCGGGCTGCTGGCCGCCGGGGTCCGGGTCGACCGCTCCCACGACCTCCGGCTGGCGCACCGCATCCTGCGCGGGTCGGCGCTGGCGGCGTGGCCCGGGCCCGCCGACGCGCCGCCCGGGCCGTGGGACACCCTGCCGCCCGCGCCGCTGACGCCCGCCGACGAGCCGGCCATGCTGTTCGCCGCGCCCGGTCCGTCGTCGGGGCCGGCGGAGGGGCCCGACCCGCTCGCAGAGCTGGCGGTGCAGGACGCCGTCGTGGCCGCGTCGCCGTCGGCCGGGCGGCTGCGGCTGCTGCTGGCGGCCGAGTCGGCGGGCGCGCTGGCCGCCGTCGAGATGTACCACGCGGGGCTGCCGTGGCTGGCCGACGTCCACGACGCCGTCCTCACCGAGACGCTCGGGCCGCGGCCGCGGCTGGGGGAGCGGCCGGCCCGGCTGGAGGAGCTGGCGCAGCTCATTCGAGGCGCGCTCGACGCGCCGGCCAGCCTCAACCCCGACTCGCCGCAGGACCTTCTGCGGGCGCTGCAACGGGCCGGCGTGGGCGCCCGCACGCTGCGCAAGTGGGAGCTCGAGAAGCTCGACCATCCCGTCGTCGAGCCGCTGCTGGAGTACAAGTCGCTGTACCGGCTGCTGACGGCGAACGGCTGGGCCTGGCTCGAGGCGTGGGTGCGCGAGGGCCGGTTCCGCAGCGAGTACGTCGTCGGCGGCGTCGTCACCGGCCGGTGGGCGTCCAGCGGCGGCGGCGCGCTGCAGCTGCCCAAGAGCGTCCGCCGGGCGGTCGTCGCCGACCCCGGCTGGACCTTCGTCGTCGCCGACGCCGCCCAGCTCGAGCCGCGCGTGCTGGCCGCCATGGCCGGCGACGACGCCATGGCGGCGGCCGGTCGCGGTCCCGACGGCCGGGGCGCCGACATGTACGCCGGCATCGTCGCGTCCGGGGCGGTGCCGACCCGCGAGCTGGCGAAGGTCGGCATGCTCGGCGCCATGTACGGCGGCACCACCGGGTCCAGCGGCCAGGTGCTGCCGCGGCTGGCGAAGACGTTCCCGCGCTCGCTGGCGTTCGTCGACGAGGCGGCGCGGGCGGGGGAGCGCGGCGAGATCGTCACCACCCACCTCGGCCGGTCGTCGCCGCTGCCGGGCGCCACCTGGCACGAGGCGCAGTCCGGCGCCTACCAGGACGACGCCGGCGACGACGACGTCGCTCGCGCGCGGTCGTACGCTCGGTCGTGGGGGCGGTTCACCCGCAACTTCGTCGTCCAGGGGACGGCGGCCGAGTGGGCGCTGTGCTGGATCGCCTCCATCCGGCGGCGGCTGTGGGCGCTCGGACCCGCCGATGTCTCCGCCGGCCTCGTGCCGCCCCCGTTCGACGCCCGCCCCCACCTCGTCTTCTTCGTGCACGACGAGATCGTGGTGCACACCCCGGCCGCGCTCGCCGACGCGGTGGCGGCCGAGGTCCAGGCCGCGGCCGCCGAAGCCGGCCGCCTCCTCTTCGGCGACTTCCCCGTCCAGTTCCCCCTCAGCGTCGCCGTCGCCCCCTCCTACGCCGACGCGAAGTGATGTCCGGCCCGATGGAACGTCAAATCCTCAGTCGACGCTGCGGCAGATCCTCAGTCTAGGTAGCGGCAGAACGGCAGGACACCTCCTGGCAGATCGTTGTCGATCCTAGTCAGAGTCGATATGCTCGCCACCATGCCGGCAGACATCACAGCTTTCGAGGGAGTGCGTCCTCGACGGGCTGCCGAGGCGGTACGCATCGCCCTGGACGAGGCGCGCGTCGTGCTCGTGCAAGGTGCGCGCCAAGCCGGCAAGAGCACGCTCATGCGGATCATCACGCGGGAGAACCCTGACGCGACTGCACGCACTCTCGATGATCCGGACATGCGGGCGGCAGCTGCGGCCGATCCCAAGAGCTTCGTCGACGTGCCTGGCATGCTCGCCATCGATGAGATCCAGCGAGTGCCCGAGCTGCTGCTGGCGATCAAGGCCGACGTGGACGAACGACCACGCCGAGGACGTTTCCTCCTGACCGGTTCGGCTCGTGTCTTCGCGCTCAAGTCGGTCCCTGACGCGCTCCCAGGGCGCGTCCGGACGGTCGAGCTCTGGCCCTTCTCCCAGGGCGAGATCGACCAAGCCGCCGACGGATTCGTCGACGCGGTGTTCGAGCACGGGCCGAAACTGCGGCACTCCACCAGGCTCACCCGCGGCGCCTACGCGGAGCGCCTGGTGCGGGGCGGGTTTCCGGAGGTGGTCACTCTCGCTCGCCCGGCCAGTCGCCGCCGATACTTCAACGCGTATATCGACAACCTCATCGAACGCGAGATCACCGAGATCGGCGAGATCGAACGTCTTCCCGAACTGCACATCGTGCTGCGCCTGCTCGCAGCACGCGCGGGCTCGCTGCTGGTCATGGATCCCATTGCCAGTGACGCTCGCGTCGCCGCGGCAACCGCACGCCGCTACGTGACCTTGCTCGAGCAGGTCTTCCTCGTCAAGCGCCTCCCCTCCTGGTCGAGGAACGTCAGTGCGCGGGCGACGGCAGCCCCGAAGATCTTCTTCGTGGACTCGGGCGTTGCCGCACATCTGCTCAATCAAACCGCTGAGAAGCTTCTCGAGCCGACGAACAACGCGTTCGGTCCGCTGCTGGAGAGCTTCGTCGCCTCCGAGATCTCGCGCCAGCTCAGCTGGAACGACGAACCGATCGAGCTGTCCCACTACCGCACCCGAGACAAGGTCGAGGTGGACCTCGTCCTCGAGCATCCGCACCGAGGCGTGGTCGGTGTCGAGGTCAAGGCGGCGGCCACCGTCCGACAAGACGACTTCCGTGGGCTCAGACACCTTGCGGAGCGGGTCGGTCATGACTTCGTCGTCGGGATCGTGCTCTATTCGGGGCACCAGACACTGTCGTTCGGGCCGAACTTGATCGCGATGCCGACGAGTGCGCTCTGGGAGCTCGAGCCCTGACCGGGCCGAGTTGACTCGACCCGCTGGTGCACTCGCCGGCCGGCGGGCTGGTGGTTCCGCATGCGCACTGGCATGCCCACCGCCGCGCCCAGCGTCGTCTGCGGGCAACTCGAGAAGCCGGCTGATCACAACCACAAGGAACGGGTACCGCTGAGCCGTGCCCCGTCGCGAGGAGGCTCGACGCCATGGCTGAGGTGCTGTACCGGATCGGGCGGTTCGCCGCCCGGCGCGCGTGGCCGGTCGTGGCCGGGTGGGTGCTGGTGCTGGTCGCGGCCGGTGTCGCGTACGCCGTCGCCGGTGGGACGCTGAGCAGCGCGATCACCATCCCCGGCACGCCGACACAGCGGGTGTCGGACCGGCTGGCGGAGGAGCTGCCGGACGCGAGCGGCGGCACCGCCAACGTCGTCTTCCACACCGGCGACGGGGCGGCGTTCACCGACGACCAGCGGGCGGGCGTCAGCGCCGCGCTGGCCCGCGCGGGCGAGGTCGACGGCGTGCGGGCGGTCGTCGACCCGTTCACCAGCGCCGAGCAGCGCGCCGCCCAGGAGCAGCAGGTCCGCGACGGCCTGGCGCAGCTGGATGCCGCGACGGAGCAGGCTCGCCAGGCGGGCACGCTGGCGCAGGCGCAGCCCCAGCTCGACGCGCAACGCCGGCAGCTGGAGCTGGCCGCCGCACAGCTGGACCTCGCCGCCGGCGTCCGCACGGTGTCGGAGGACGGCTCGGTCGCCGTCGGCGTCGTCGTGTTCGACCAGCCGATCTTCAGCGTCACGACGCAGACCAAGGACGCCGTGCTGGACGCCATCGGCGCCGAGCCGATCGACGGCGTCCAGGTCGACTACGCGGCGGAGCTGGTGCAGAACGCCGACGACCTCGCCGGCCCGGCCGAGGTCGTCGGCCTGGCGGTCGCCGCGGTCGTGCTCGTCGTCATGCTCGGCACGGTGGTCGCGGCCGGGCTGCCGATCCTCACCGCGCTGATCGGCGTCGGCATCGCGTCGCTGGGCGCGCTGGCGTTCTCGGGCGTGGTCGAGATGATCACCGTGACACCGATTCTCGGCGTGATGCTCGGGCTCGCGGTCGGCATCGACTACTCGCTGTTCATCCTCAACCGGCACCGCCGCCAGCTGCGCGAAGGGATGGAGCTCGAGGAGTCGATCGGCCTCGCGAACGGCACCTCCGGCAACGCCGTCGTCTTCGCTGGCAGCACCGTCGTCATCGCGCTGGTGGCGCTGAACGTCACCGGCATCGGCTTCCTCGGCCTGATGGGGACGGTCGCCGCGGTCGCCGTCGTCGTGGCCGTGCTGATCGCGGTGACGCTGACGCCGGCGCTGCTCTCGCTGATCGGGCGGCGGGTGCTGCCGCGCCGGGCCCGCCGCCCGGACGCCGCCGCGGCCCGGCCCGACGACGTGCGCCCGATGCGGACGTCGCGCGCGGTGGCCGGGCTGGTGCTCGGCGTGCTGGCGCTGGCCGTCGTCGCGATCCCGGCGGCGTCGATGCGGCTGGGGCTGCCGGACGGGTCGTCGGAGCCGGAGGACTCGACGCAGTACCGCGCCTACACGGTGGCGGCCGACGCGTTCGGCGCCGGGGTGAACGGCCCGCTGGTGGTGGTCGCCGACCTCCCCGCGGACGTCGACGAGGCGGCCCGCGCCGAGCTGACCGTCGCCGTCGCCCGGCAGCTGAGCGCGCAGGACGACGTCGTCGCGGTGGCCCCGATCGGCGTGTCGGACTCCGGGACCGTCGCCGCCTTCCAGGTGGTTCCGGCCGGTGGCCCGAGCAGCGTGTCGACGGAGGACCTCGTGCACCGGCTGCGCGACCTCCCGCTGGAGGACGCGCCCGGTGTCGCGCTGGCGGTCGCCGGCCAGGCCAGCGCGAACATCGACATCTCCGACCAGCTCGCCGACGCGCTGCCGGTGTACCTGGCCGTGGTGATCGGGCTGTCGCTGCTGATTCTGCTGGTGGTGTTCCGGTCGCTGCTGGTGCCGGTCATCGCGACCGGCGGGTTCGTGCTGTCGGTGCTCGCCGCGTTCGGCGGTGTGGTCGCGATCTACCAGTGGGGCTGGCTGGGCTCGGTCTTCGGCGTGCACGACGCGGGGCCGGTGCTGAGCTTCCTGCCGATCCTGCTGGTGGGCGTGCTGTTCGGGCTGGCCATGGACTACCAGCTGTTCCTGGTGTCGGGCATGCGCGAGGCGTACGTGCACGGCGAGCCGGCCCGCCTGGCGGTGGCCCGCGGCCTGCGCGCCGGCCGGGCCGTTGTGACGGCGGCGGCGATCATCATGATCTCCGTCTTCGGCGGGTTCGTCTTCTCGCACCTGGCGATGGTCCGGCCGATCGGGTTCGGCCTCGCCTTCGGCGTGCTGGTCGACGCGTTCGTCGTGCGGATGACGCTGGTGCCGGCCCTGATGCACCTGGCCGGGAACGCCGCGTGGTGGCTCCCGCGCTGGCTGGACCGCCTCCTGCCGAACGCCGACGTCGAGGGCGCGGCCCTGGAACGGCGGCACACCCCCGCCGCCCTGCCGGAGGACCAGGAGGCGGCGGACGACGCGGAGGCCGGCGCGGCGGCCGCTCAGGCCGGCCAGACGGGCGACCGGCCCAGGTAGGCGACCAACTGGTC
Source organism: Jiangella alba (assembly GCF_900106035.1). Classification (GTDB taxonomy): domain Bacteria; phylum Actinomycetota; class Actinomycetes; order Jiangellales; family Jiangellaceae; genus Jiangella; species Jiangella alba. The sequence goes on along the minus strand of NZ_FNUC01000001.1, from coordinate 201,939 downwards.
CAGCCGCGACCCTCCCTCCCACGGCACCACCGGCCCGAACGCCGCACCCGGCACCACCCTCACAGGCCCGGCCGGGACGACGGCGGCCACGGCGTGGGCGGCGTCGAGGACGTCGTCGTCGAACGTCACCTCGGCGCCGAGCGTCTTCGCGACGTCCCAGGCGTGCACCACGTAGTCGACCAGGTGGAAGCTGACGGCCTGCTCGGCGGGGAACGGCTCGGGACGGAACTCGGGCAGCGGGAACGCGCGCTCGGGCACGCCGTCGGCGGCGAAGGCGGCGATGACGTGGTCGGCGGACTCGAGGTAGGCGCGGACCGGGTCGTCGCCGAGGGACAACAGCTTCCAGGTGGCGGGGTCGGCGTCGCCGCGCGAGGCGGCCGCGAACCCGTAGTGCTGCGTCGTCATGTGCGCCAGCAGGCCGTACAGCGTCCAGCCGAGGCACGGGGTGGGCTTGGAGAGGTCGGCGGCGGTGGCCGTGGCGACCAGCTCGGCGCTGGCCCGGACCGCCCGGGCGTCGAGGTCGATGATGTGCATGCGCTGATCGTACGCCTCCGCTTATGATTGCGCCATTGGTATTTTCGGAACGTGCCGTCCGACGACCGCCGCGACCTCGCCGCCATGATGTACCCCGTGGTGCGGGCGCTGCTCGCGGTAGAGCAGCCCGTGCTCGACGCGCACGGCGTCGCCATGTGGGGCTACTCCGTGCTCACCGCGCTCGACCGCACGCCCATCCGCACCCAGGCCGCGCTGGCCGAGGCCATCGGCGCCGACAAGACCCGCATCATCGGCACGCTCGACGAGTTGCAGGACGCCGGGCTGATCACCCGGACCCCCGACCCCGACGACCGCCGGGTGCGGCTGCTCGCCATCACCGACGAGGGCCGCCGGGTGCGGCGGGCCATCACCGCCGGCATCCGGTCGCGCGAGGACCGGCTGCTGTCCCGGCTGCCGGCCACCGACCGCCGCGGGTTCGTCCGGGCCCTGACGGAGTTGTCGGCGCTGCCGCCGGACGAGCTGGCGAACCTGGCTGACGACTGACGCCCGTGGTCAGTGGCTCGCCGCCGTCGCCAGCCTGATCGCCACGGCGGCCAGCAGCACGCCGGTCGCCTGCTCGATGCGGGCCTTGACGGCCGGACGTCGCAGCCAGCGGCCCAGCCGGTCGACGGCGGCGACGTAGAGGCCGAACCAGGCGAGGTAGAGCAGCGCGAACACCGCCGAGAGCAGCAGCGCCTCGGCCCGCGCCGAGCCCGCGCCGGCGGACAGGAACTGCGGCAGGAACGTGACGAAGAACAGCGCGACCTTGGGGTTGAGCGCGTTCGACAGGAAGCCCTGACGCAGGTAGGCCCAGCGCCGCGGCGGGGCCGTCACCACCTCGCCGGCGGCCGCGGGCGAGCGCCGCGACCGCGCCGCCGAGCGCAGCAACTGCACGGCCAGCCACAGCAGGTACGCCGCGCCGGCGATCTTCAGCACGGTGAACGCCGTCGCCGAGGCCAGCAGCAGCGCCGACAGCCCCACCGCGGCGGCGGTCGCGTGGACCGCCAGGCCGAGCACGCCGCCGGTCATCGTCAGCAGCCCGCCGGTGCGGCCGCCGACGAGCGCGTTGCGGGTGATGAGGGCCTGGTCGGGACCCGGCAGCATGATCAGCACGAGGGCGGCGAGGGCGAAGGTCGTCATGGGAAAAGCCTGCCCGGCCAGCATAGATAGGTCCAATGCCAGTTTCCGTGCTGACTCATGAGTAGGCTCTATGAATGGTCAGCTTGGTGCAGCTTCGGATCCTCGACGCGGTCCACCGGCACGGCTCGGTCACGGCCGCGGCGCGCGAACTGCACTACACGCAGCCGTCGCTCAGCCACCACCTCGCCCGGCTCGAGACCGAGACCGGCGCGCACCTGCTGCAGCGGGTCGGCCGCGGCATCCGTCTGACCGAGGCCGGCCGGCTGCTGGCCGAGCGCGCGGCCGAGATCATCGGCCGGGTCGACTCCGCGGCGGCCGAGCTGTCGACGCTGGTCGGGCTGCGGGCGGGCCGGGTCCGGCTGGCCGGCTTCGGCTCGGTCATGAGCGCGCTGGTGCCGCGCGCCGCCGCCGTCCTCGCCGAGCGGCACCCGGGCCTGGAGCTGGGCCTGGCCGACGCCCACCCCGACGACGCGCTGCGGCTGCTGCGGGCCGGGCGGGCCGACGTCGCGGTGATCTTCCGCTACGACGAGACGGCGCCCGAGGAGGACGGCGTCCGGCTGCGGCACCTGCTCGACGACCCGCTGTACCTGCTCACCGGCGGCGACGGCGCCGGCGGCGGCCCGCTGGCCGACCATCGCGACGCCGCGTGGATCGGCGGCTGCCAGCGGTGCCGCGCCCACCTCGTCGAGCTGTGCGAGCGGGCCGGGTTCACGCCGCGGCTGACCTCGACCACCGACGACATGGTCGTCATGCAGAGCCTGGTCGCCGCCGGCCTGGGCGTCACGACCATCCCCGGGCTGGCGCTGCGCGCCCACCGCGACCCCGCCGTCACCGTCACCCGCCTCGACGTGCCGCCGCGGCGGATCTTCGCCGCCACCTACGGCGACCCGCCGGACCCGCCGGCAACGGCGGCGCTGCTCGACGCGCTCGGCGAGGCCGCCGCGCTCACCGCCCGTACAGCCGCGCGGTGAGCGGGGCGAACACGGCGGTGACGGCGGCGGCCTCGGCCAGGGTGAGCGCGACCTCCGGCCCGGCCGGGTCGCCGTACAGCAGCGCCCGCACCGCGTCGACCAGGTGCGAGATCGGGTTGACGTCGACGAACGCGGCCACGACGCCGGGCAGGGTCGCGGGGTCGACGAACACGTTGCTGACGAAGACCAGCAGGAACACCGCCATCATCCCGATGCCCTGCACGGCGCCGGCGTTGCGTACCGCCAGGCCGAGTGTCGTGAACAGCCACGACAGCGCGAACGCGAACACGACGACGAGCAGCGCGGCGGCCAGCACGCCGAGCACGCCGCCGCCGGCGTCGAACCCGAGCAGCAGCCCGGTGACGACGATGATGGCGGCCGTCGCGGCGTACCGGACGGAGTCGGCCAGCACGGCGCCGACCAGCGGCGCGGCCCGCCAGCCGGGCAGCGAGCGGAACCGGTCGACGACGCCTGAGGAGCGGTCGGCCTGCAGCGTGACGCCGGACTGGACGGCGGTGAGCAGCACGCCCATCACCAGGATGCCGGGCAGCAGGAACTGCAGGTAGTCGCCGGTCGTGCCGGAGATCGCGCCGCCGAACACGTAGGTGAACATGACCAGCAGCAGGATCGGGCCGATGGTGACGTCGACCAGTTGCTCGGGCACGCGGCGCAGCTTGAGCAGGCCGCGCCGGGCGTAGGCGGCGGTGGTGGCGACGGCGCCGGCCCGGTGCGGGCGCGGGCCGCCGGTGAGCGACTCGATGGTCATGACGACACCTCCTGGCGTGCGGTGAGAGCGAGGAACACCTCGTCGAGGCTGGGCCGGTCGAGCGAGAAGCCGGTCACGGGGGCGTGCCGGCGGGTCAGCTCGGCGAGGATCGCCGTCGCCCGCTCCGGGTCGTCGACCGGCGCGGTGAGCGCGCCGCTGCCCGGCTCGTGCACGACGTCGAGGCCGAACGACGAGCGCAGCGTGCCGGCCGCGGCCGCGGCGGTGCCGGCGTCGTCGAACCGGACGTGCAGCCGGGCGGCGCCGACGGACGCCTTCAGCTCGCCCGGCGTGCCCTCGGCGACCACCCGTCCGCCGTCGACGACGGCGACCCGGGCGGCCAGCGCGTCGGCCTCCTCGAGGTACTGCGTGGTCAGCAGGATCGTGGTGCCCTGCGCGGCCAGCGCCCGGACGATGCGCCACACGTCGGCGCGGCTGCGCGGGTCGAGGCCGGTGGTCGGCTCGTCCAGGACCAGCAGGTCGGGGGTGACGACGATGCTGGCGGCGATGTCGAGCCGGCGCCGCATGCCGCCGGAGTACTGCTTGACCGGACGGCCGGCGGCGTCGGCGAGGTCGAACGCGGCCAGCAGCTCGGCGGCCCGCTCGCGCGCCGCCCGGCCGGTGTGACCGAGCAGCCGGCCGATCAGCGTCAGGTTCTCCGCCCCGGTGAGGTCCTGGTCGACCGACGCGTACTGCCCGGTCAGCGACAGCCGGGACCGGACGGCGTCGGCCTCGCGCCGCACGTCGTGGCCGAGCACCCGGGCCTCGCCCTCGTCGGCGGCGAGCAGCGTCGCGAGCACCCGGACGGCGGTCGTCTTGCCGGCGCCGTTCGGACCCAGCAGCCCGTAGACCACGCCGCGCTCGACCGTCAGGTCCAGTCCGTCGAGCGCGCTGACCTCGCCGAACCGCTTGCGCAGCCCGGCGGTCTCGATGGCGAGCGTCATGGATGCCTCCTTGGCTTCATAGTGAAGTGGCTTCACTATATAGCGAAGCGATCCCCGGAAACGCCTGCTGGGCGGGGTGCGGGTGGCTAGTGTGACGAGTGTCACCGCGGTGACCACGGGGAGGTGATCGCATGACCACGCCCGACGACGACCGCCCGGCCGGCACGGCCCCTCCCGACGACGGCGACGCGCCGAGCGGCGAGGCGACGAACGGCAAGCGCGGCGGCGAACTGCCCCGTTCGCGCACCGGCGCGGTCTGGGTCGGCATCTGCGTCACGGTGCTGGTGCTCGGCCTGCTGATCGTGTTCATCGCGCAGAACACCGAGACCGTCGACGTCACGTTCCTCTGGATGAACGGCACCGTGCCGCTCGCCGTCGCGCTTCTGATCGCGGCCGCTGGCGCCGGGCTGCTGGCGACCATCGTCGGCACCATCCGCATCGCGCAGCTGCGCCGCCTCAACCGCCGGGGCTGACCGGCGGCGACGCCGATCTGACGTCGGCGTGACGCTTCGCCGGCCCATGCTGGCGTCCACCGCTCGCGAGGAGGACGCCATGACCGTTCGCTGGGTCCTCGCCTTCGACGCCTCGTGCGGCACCTGCCGCGAGATCTGGGCCGCCGTCGCCAGGGCCGCCGGGGACCGGCTCGAGGTGCTGCCACTGCGCCACCCCGACGTCGAGGACTGGCGGCGGCGGGCCGGCGACCCCGAATGGGCGCCGACCCTGCTGCGCGTCGACGGCGACGCGGTGAGCGCGTGGACCGGCGCCCGGATGGCGGTCCCGCTGGCCCGCCGGCTCGGCCCGCGCACGTCGGCGGGGGTGCTGCGCGCGCTGGGCCGGCTGCGCCGCGAAGCGGCGGGGCGCCCGCTGGATCGTCCGGTCCACGACCGGGCCGGGTTCCTTCGGCTGGGCGCCGGTGCGGTGGTCGTGGCCGGGATGGTGATCGCCGGCCGGCCGCCCACGTTCGCCGAGCGCACCCGCACGGCCGCGCAGGCGTGGGTCGACGCGCACCGCGACGCGCTACCGGCCGGCTACGACGCCTTCGCCGCCTATCCCGTGGCGTACCGGCGGGCCATCTACGCCGCGCACCCGGTAGCCGTCCGCAGCACGCTCTGGGTGGAGCACCTCACCCGGTTCGACGCGGCCCGGACCGGGCTGACGGCGGCACAGCGAGCGGTGGTCGACGACGCCGTCGCGATCGCCGCCGACCCGGCCGCCCACGCGCCCGGCGGCCGTCCGGACGACGCCCTACTCGACCTGCACGCCGACGCCGTCGCCGCGTTCGGGGAGTCGGACGCGTACGCCCTGCTGGGCACGCTGGGTCCGGACGATGGCACCGCGGCGCTCGCGGCCCGGGCGCCGGACTGCGACTGCGACACGCGCTACGTCTGGTGCCACGGCCACCCCTGTCGCCGCGGAATGTGGATCTGTCGGAGGTCAGAGACAGGCTGCGGCGACCTGTGTGGGTTCGAGTGCAACGGCATGTGCCGCACCGACTGACGTGCCCACCGCTCAGGTGCGCAGCGTCCGGCTCGGTGACTGCCCGAACTGCTGCCGGTACTCCATGGCGAACCGGCCCGGCTTCGCGAACCCCCACGACGCGGCGACGGCGGCCACGGTCGCGCCGGACGTGGGGTCGGCGGCCTGCAGCTCCCGGTGCGCGCGTTCGAGCCGCACCCGGCGCAGGTACGCCAGCGGCGTCGTGCCCAGGTGCCGGGCGAACGCGTACTGCAGCGCGCGGGCCCCGATCCCGGCGGCCGCCGCGATGTCGGCGAGCGTGATCGGCGCGGCGGCGTTCGTCTCGATGTACGCCGCCGCACGGCGCACGGCCCGCGGCGCGACGTAGCCCGGCCCGGGGGAGTGGGCGACGGTCATCGTCGTGTTCGGGAACGTCGCCAGTGCGGCGGCGGCCGCGCTGCGCACCAGCTCCTCGGCGACCAGCGGGTGCGCCGCCGAGGAGTCGTCGGCCATCAGCTCGCGCCCGACCAGCGCGCACACGTTGCGGAAGTACTGCCCGAGCCGCGGCGTCACCGGGGACATCGACTCGAACCGCAGGTCGGCGGGGTCGATGCCGAACCGCTCCGCGGCGAGGTCGGCGGCGCACGACATCGGCAGCCGCAGGATCCCGGCGTCGAGGTCGGTCCACCGCGCGGACACCGGCGCGCCGGGCGGGAACAGCAGGGAGTCGCCGGCGACGGCCTGCACCTCCTCGCCGCCGGCCGTCGCGGTGAACCTGCCGTGCACGACGGACATCGCGAACAGGTAGCCGAACGGCTCGGTGGCGGTCCGGAAGTTGACGGTGACGTGGACGCGGTCGGCGCCGAGCGGGCCGGCCCGGACCGCCGCGCGCGCCGACACGACGCGGAACTCCGTCCCCGCGTGGTCGCGGCCGAGGCGCGGCTGGTGGCCGATGTAGAGCCGGCGGATGACCTCGGCCGACTCGTTCATGGTGCGCGCGACCACCACGGAGCGCTCGATCGGCACCGTCGCGACGTGGTTCCCCATGGGCACCCCCGGGTCTGCCCGGCCCTGCTGGCCCAGCGTACGCACGATCTGCCCGGAAAGCGCAAGGTTGTGCGGACTTCCTGTTCCAGCAGCGCGCGGCGCGGATTACGGTGCCGTAGCGGCAGTGCGAGGAGTCGGGGGAATCCGCACCCGCCGCCCGTGACCCGGGTCCATTCGAGAGGCATCCCGGGTCTCCGTCCCCCGGTCGCGCGGTGCGAGAGCCGGACCAGGGCCGCGGCCGGGGGCTCACGGACCCCGCCGCCGGGAGTCGTCATCCCGCCCACAGGTACCCGGCGGCGGCCCGTGATCGCGGCGGAAATAGTTGACATGTCATCAATGTTGTGGACGGCATGAGTGACATCGCGTTCGGACTGGACACCTTCGGCGACGTGCCGGAAAGCGACGACGGCGTGCCCGTCAGCCACGCGGCGGCGATCCGCCAGGTCGTCGAGGAGGCCGTCCTGGCCGACGACCTCGGCGTCGACGCGATCGCGCTGGGCGAGCACCACCGTCCCGACTACTCGATCTCGACGCCGGAGACGGTGCTGGCCGCCATCGCCGCACGTACGTCGTCCATCCGGCTCGGATCCGGCGTGACGGTGCTGAGCTCGGACGACCCGGTGCGGGTGTTCCAGCGCTTCGCCACCGTCGACGCGCTCTCCAGCGGCCGCGCCGAGGTGATCCTGGGCCGCGGCTCGTTCACCGAGTCGTTCCCGCTGTTCGGCTACGACCTCGCCGACTACGACCAGCTGTTCGAGGAGAAGCTGCAGCTGTTCACCCAGCTGCTCGACGAGAAGCCGGTGACCTGGAACGGCACGATGCGGGCCGGGCTGGAGAACGCCGACGTGTACCCGAAGACCGAGTCCGGCCGGCTGACCACCTGGGTCGGCGTCGGCGGCACCCCGCAGTCCGTCGTCCGCACCGCCTACTACGGCCTGCCGCTCATGCTCGCGATCATCGGCGGCGCGCCGGACCGGTTCGCCCCCTACCTCGACCTCTACCAGCGCGCGGCCGGCCAGTTCGGCACCGTCGCGCACCCCGCCGGCATGCACTCGCCGGGCTTCGTCGCCGACACCGACGAGGAGGCCAGGGAGGTGTACTACCCGCGGTACAAGGTGAACCGCGACCGCATCGGCCGCGAGCGCGGCTGGCCGCCGATCACGCCGCGCGAGTTCGAGCACGAGATCGAGCACGGCTCGCTCTACGTCGGCTCGCCGGAGACGGTCGCCCGCAAGATCGCCGGCGCCGTCCAGACCCTCGGCGTCGGCCGGTTCGACCTCATCTACACCGCCGGCGCGCAGCCGGTGAGCGCGCGGCTGCGCGCCGTCGAGCTGTACGGGTCGAAGGTCGTCCCGATGGTCCGCGACCTGGTGACCGGCTCGTGACGACCATCGCGATCCTGGGCGCCGGCAAGGTCGGCACCGTCCTGGCCCGGCTCGCCGTCGCGGCCGGGTACCGGGTGCTGGTCGCCGGCTCGGGCGCGGTCGACCGGATCGCGCTGATCGTCGACGTCGTCACGCCCGGCGCGGTCGCCGTCACCGCTCGTCGGGCCGCCGAGGAGGCGGACGTCGTCGTGCTGGCGCTGCCGCTGGGGAAGTACCGGACGATCCCGGCCGACGCGCTGCGCGGCAAGCTCGTGCTCGACGCGATGAACTACTGGTGGGAGGTCGACGGCGGCCGCGACGACCTCACCGACCCGCGGACGTCGTCGAGCGAGCTGGTGCGGGCGTTCCTGCCGCAGGCGCGGGTCGTCAAGGCGTTCAACCACATGGGCTACCACGACCTCGAGGACGGCGCGCGGCCCGCCGGGGCGCCGGACCGCAAGGCCATCGCCGTCGCGGGCGACGACGCCGCCGACGTCGAGCGGGCCGCGCAGATCGTCGACGCGCTCGGCTTCGACCCGGTCGTCGCCGGGCCGCTGGCCGAGGGCGTGCGGATGGAGCCGTTCACCCCCGTCTTCGGCGCGAACGTCGACGCGGGGGAGCTGCGGGTGCTGCTGGACGACTTCCCGGCGACGCCGCGTGGACGCGAGGTGGCCGCGGCTCGCGCCGCTACGCTGGCCGGATGAGCCTCGAGCCGGGCCGCGACGACGATCTGCCGCCCGGCCAGCGCGCCGACATCCTCAAGGAACGCATCTACATCACCTTCACCGCGCTCGCCGTCGTGCTCGCGCTGCGCGCCCACGCGGTGTCGGCCGGTGAGGCCGCGCTGTCGCTCGCCGTCGTCGTCATCGGCACCGTCCTCGCCGTCCTCGTCGCCGACATCGTGTCGCACATCGCCGTCCACGAGTCGCTGCCGGTGCGGGCCGAGCTGCGGCACATGGCCCGGGTCAGCTTCGGCGCGCTGGGCGCCCTGGTGCTGCCGGCCGTGTTCATCGGCCTCGCGGTCGCGGACGTGTGGGAGATCGAGCCCGCGTTGAGGGCGGCCAGCATCGCGCTGGTGGCCGCCCTCGCCGCGATCGGCTACCTGGCCGTCCGCCGGGTCCGGCTACCGGCCTGGCAGCGGCTCATCGTCCTGCTCGCCGAGGTCGTCATCGGCCTGGTGGTCATCGGCCTGGAACTGCTCGCTCACAGCCTCTGACGCCCGGGGGTGACGACCGCGGCGATGAGGGCGGAGGCCGCCGCGGCGACGGCAGCCACGATGAAGGCGTTGGTGAAGCCGTCCAGGGTGTCGCCGACGATGCTGGCGGCGGCCACGCTGGAGACGACGGCCGCACCGCTGGCGGCGCCGAACTCGTGGAACGTGCTGACGATGCCCGACGCGACGCCGGCTTCGTGCGGCGCGACCTGGCCGAGCGCCGTCGCCGACGCGACGACGAAGATGGCGCCGGTGCCGGCCGCGCCGACGGACACCCCGGCGACGACCGCGGCCGGGTGCAGCCAGAGCGCGGGCACCGTCATGCCGGCGGCCGCCACCAGCAGGCCGATCACGCCGAGCCGCCGGGCGCCGAGCGTGGTGATGGACCGGCCGGTGAGCTGGGCGCCCACCATCGTGGCCAGCGCGACCGGCAGGAACAGCAGGCCCGTGCGCAGCGGCCCGTACGAGTGCGCGTGCTGGAAGTAGAACGTGCCGAGGAAGAACACCGCGATCATCAGCGCCGTCGCCAGCAGGATCAGGAACGTCCCGGTCGCCACCGGCCGCCGCGCCAGCAGGCGCACGTCCATCAGCGGGGCGCCGGCCCGGCGCTGCCACGTCACGAACGCCAGGTAGCCGGCCGCCGCGGCCAGCACCAGCAGGCCGGTCGTGGCCGTCAGCCAGCCGCCGTCGCCGGCCTGGATGAGCGCGTAGATCAGCGTGCCGGACGACGCCGTCACCAGCAGGGCGCCGAACAGGTCCAGCCGGCCGCGCGGCGTCGTCACCGAATGACGGGGCAGCAGGCGGGCCAGCGCGACCGCGATGACCAGGCCGATCGGCACGTTCACGAAGAACACCCACGGCCAGCCCGGTCCCGCGGTGAGCAGGCCGCCGAGCAGCACGCCGAGCGCCGCGCCGCCACCGCCGAGGGCGGACCAGATGCCGAGCGCGCGGTTGCGCTCGTCGCCGTCGAACAGCGTGACGACCAGCGACAGCGCCGACGGCGACAGCAGCGCCGCGCCGACGCCCTGGGCGATGCGCCCGGCGATGAGCAGTTCGGACGAGTCCGCCAGCCCGGTGAGCAGCGACGCCGCCGTGAACACCGCCAGGCCCGCGAGCACGACCCGCTTCGCCCCGACGAGATCCGCGAGCCGGCCGCCAAGCAGCATCAGCCCGCCGAACGCGAGCGCGTACGCGCTGACCGTCCACGTCAGCGCCTCGCGGCCGGCGCCGAGGTCGGTCTCGATCTGCGGCAGCGCGATGGCCACGACGGTGACGTCGAGGATCAGCATCAGCTGCGCGACCCCGAGGAAGCCCAGGATCCGCCAGCGCCAGGGGTGCGGCGCGACCGCCGCCGTCGTCGTCTCGTGGTCCGTCATGATCCGGCCTCCTTAACTCGTATGTGGAAGTACGAACTAGGGAACCGATCCGGTTAACTCGTATATTCCCGTACGAGCTAAGATTTCTTCATGACGACCCGGACCCGCCGTCGTGCCGACGCTGAGCGCAGCATCGCCCGCATCGTCGCGGCCGCCCGTGAGCTGCTCGGACGCGATCCCGCCGCGACGATCGACGAGATCGCCGCGGCCGCCGGGGTGGGGCGCATGACGCTCTACGGCCATTTCCCGAACCGGGCCGAGCTGGTCGAGGCGGCCCTGGCCGACGCCCTGGCCGACGGCGAGCGCACGCTCTCCGCCGTCGACCTCAGCGGCGACCCGGGCGACGCGCTGGACCGGCTGCTGGCATCCAGCTGGTCACTGGTCGCGGAGTCGTCGTCGCTGCTCGCGGCCGCGCAGGAGGTGCTGCCGCCGGGACGGGTGCGGCAGTTGCACGGCGCGCCGGCGGCCCGGCTGGAGGAGCTGGTCCGCCGCGGCCAGGACGACGGCGCCTTCCGCACCGACCTCCCGATCGGCTGGCTGGTGAGCGCCGCCCACTACCTGCTCAAGGGCGCGGCCGAGGAGGAGCGGGCCGGCCGGCTCGACGCCGCCGCCGTGCCGGGCGTCGTGACGGCGTCGGTGCGGGCGCTGCTCAGGCCGCCGCCAGCACGCCCTCGATGACGCGGCGCGACTCCGCCCGCACCCGCGCGACATCGCTGTCGTACGTGACCAGCGCCTTCCACAGCGCCCAGCCGCGGGCCCGCGCCCACATGGCGTCGTCGGCCGCGGAACCCAGCGCGGAGCGGAACGCCGATCGGGCCTCGCCGTCGAGGAGCGTCCAGGCGAGGACGAGGTCGCAGGCGGGGTCGCCGACCCCGCAGATGCCGAAGTCGATGACGGCGCTCAGCCGGCCGTCGCGGACCAGCAGGTTGCCGGGCGCGTAGTCGCCGTGGAACCAGACCGGCCGGCCGGTCCACGTGGCCGCCAGCGCCGCGTCCCACACCTTTCGGGCGGCGGCGTCGTCGATGCGGCCCGCCGACGCAGCCAGCGCCCGCTCGGTCTCGTCGGCGTACACCGCCACGGACGCACCGCGCCGGAAGTTGTGCGGGCCCGGCGGCGGCCCGCCCTCGGCCTGGGCCGCCCACAGCGCGCGCAGGAACCCGGCCGTGTCGCGCGCGAACGCGACGTCGCCGCCGACGCCGGATCGCAGCGCGGTCTCACCCGGCAGCCAGCGGTTCACCGACCACGTCCAGGGGTAGCCGCGGCCCGGCCGGCCCACGGCCACCGGCGCCGGGATCGGGATCGGCAGCTGCGGCGCCAGCAGCGGCAGCCAGTGCTGCTCCTTGGCGACCTGCTCGCGGTAGTGCGCCGCGCTGGGCAGCCGGACGGACAACTCGTCGCCGAGGCGGAACGTGCGGTTGTCGACGCCCTGCAGCTCGACCGGCCGCACCGGGAGGGCGGCCCACCGCGGGAACTGGTCGGCGATCAGCCCGGCGACGAGCGCGGCGTCGATCTCGGGTGGCGGCGTCATCGCCGGCCACGGTAGGGGTCGCGGCCGCCGCCGGCCAACCAGTTTTTTCCGGTGTCAGAGCCCGGGGTCAGGACCGCGCGTCGCCGGCGTCGCGCTCGAGCTCGGCGATCAGCTCGTCCAGCCAGGCCCCGATGGCCCGCCGCTGGTCGCCGTCGCGCCCGGCGTCGTCGCCGGCCGGACGGCTGGTGCGCCGTGCGTACTCGGCGAAGTGCGCCGCCAGCCCGACGGCGTCGAGGTCGCGGTCGTCGCCGTCCCACTCGGGGTCGGACGGCTTCGGCCGCGCCGGCGTGCTCATGCGCCCCCCACTCCGCCGCTGCCGGACGGTCGTCTCGAGCTCAGGGATGCCATGCTACCGACCAATCCAGACGGTGGTGATCTCCTGGACGTACATGCCGATACCCACGAAGGACCCCCTCGACACCTGCCACAGGTGATGACCATGTTTGCCGAACGGACCGGCAAAGGTCGACGAAAGGCCAGCGCGCGGCCTCGCTCCGGGACGACGATGGTGGCGAGCGCGGAAAAGCAGGGGGTCGGCATGGCTGCAGGGGACATCCACACGGTGCCACGGGGAGACCGGTGGGCCAACGTCTTCGAGGACGGTGACCGCCTCATCGTCAGCGCGGGCACGAAGGAGACGGCGGCCCGCATGGGCCGCGAGCTGGCCCGCCTCCGTGGCGTCCGCCACGTCATCCACGAGAGCGACGACCGCGTCGATGCCCCGGCGCGGCCGCGCGACCTCGTCCGCGGCTGAGTCGGGCCCGCCGCGTGTGTGGTCAGGCCACACCGGTAGGTTCGCCTCGTGACCCCCGTCATCGATGTCGACGCGTTGCGAGCCGCGATCGGATCGGCCCAGGTCAGTGACCGCGTCGCGGACCGTGCCCGCATGGCGCACGACGCCTCGCACTATCTGCTGACGCCGGCGGCGGTGGTGACGCCGTCGTCCGTGCCCGAGGTCGCCACGCTGCTCGCGACCGCCCACCGCGACGGCGTCCCGCTGACGTTCCGCTCCGGCGGCACCAGCCTGTCCGGGCAGGCCGGCACCGACGCCGTCCTCGTCGACACCCGCCGGCACTTCGGCGCCGTGACGGTGCTGGGCGACGGCGCGCGGGTGCGGGCCGAGCCGGGCGCGGTCGTGCGCCGGGTGAACGCGGCACTGGCGCCGTACGGCCGCCGGCTCGGGCCGGACCCCGCCAGCGAGGCCGCCTGCACCGTCGGCGGGGTCGTCGCGAACAACTCGTCCGGCATGACCAGCTCGACGACGGCGACGGCGTACCGCACGCTGGCCGGGCTGGAGCTGGTGCTGCCGAGCGGTACGTACCTCGACACCGCCGCGCCCGACGCCGACGAACGGCTGGCCGCGCTCGAGCCGGGACTGCACGCCGGTCTGGCCCGGCTGCGCGACCGGCTGCGCGCCGACGCCGTGCTGCGCGGGCGCATCGAGCACCAGTTCTCGATGAAGAACACCATGGGCTACGGCCTCAACGCGTTCCTCGACCACGACGGTCCGGCCGACCTCCTGGCGCACCTGGTGGTCGGGTCGGAGGGGACCCTGGCGTTCGTCGCGTCGGCGACGTTCGACACGCTGCCGGTGCTGCCGCACGTCGCGACCGCGCTGCTGGTGTTCGACCGCCTGGACGCCGCCATCGCCGCGCTGCCCGCGCTGGTCGGGGCCGGCGCGGGCGCCGTCGAGCTGATGGACTCCACGTCGCTGCGGGTCGCCGCGATCGACCCGCGGGCGCCGGAGGCGATCCGGTCGCTGCCGATCGAGCAGCACACGGCGCTGCTGGTCGAGGTGGCGGCCGAGACGGCGGCCGAGCTGGTCGCGCTGGCCGGTGACGTCGGCGCCGTCATCCAGCGGCTGCCGCTGACCACGCCCGGCGGGCTGTCCACCGACCCGGGGCAGCGCGCCGCCGCCTGGCACGTCCGCAAGGGCCTCTACGCGACGGTCGCCGGCGCGCGGCCGCAGGGGACGACGGCGCTGCTGGAGGACATCGTCGTCCCGGCGCCCGCGCTCGGGCCGGCCGTGCGCGACCTGCAGGGGCTGTTCGACCGGTACGAGTACGGCGACGCCGTCATCTTCGGGCACGCCCGCGACGCCAACCTGCACTTCATGATCACCCCGCGCCTCGACGACCCGCGCGAGCTGGACGCCTACGCCGCGTTCACCGAGGACCTCGTCGACCTCGTGCTCGGCGCCGACGGCTCGCTCAAGGCCGAGCACGGCACCGGCCGCATCATGGCGCCGTACGTGCGCCGCCAGTACGGCGACGAGCTGTACGCCGTCATGCGCGAGGTGAAGGCGCTGTGCGACCCGCGCGGCGTGCTGGCGCCCGGTGTCGTGCTGGACGAGGACCCGCGGGCGCACCTGCGCCACCTCAAGACCGTCCCGCCGGTCGACCCCGCGCTCGACGCCTGCGTCGACTGCGGCTACTGCGAGCCGGTCTGCCCGTCGCGCGGGGTCACGACGACGCCCCGGCAGCGCATCGCGCTGCTGCGCGAGATCGCCGTCGCCACCCCCGAGGTGCGGGCCGAACTGGAGCAGACCTACCGCTACGACGCCGTGCAGACGTGCGCCGCCGACTCGCTCTGCGTCATGGCCTGCCCGGTGCAGATCGACACCGGCCAGGCGATGAAGGCCCGCCGCGCGGAGTCGCTGGGCCCGCTCGCGCAGCGCGCCGGCAAGACCGCGGCGCGGCACTGGGGCGCCGGCGTCACCGCGGCCCGGGCCGGCCTGCGGGTCGCGTCGGCACTGCCCGGTCCCGTCGTGTCGGGTGCGTCGTCGCTGGCCAGGGCCGTGCTCGGCACGGAGTGGATTCCGGCGGCGGACGGCTCGCTGCCCGGCCCCGGCCGGCCGCGGCCGTCGTCGGGGTGGCCGGTGCCGCACGCGGCCGAGGCGGTGTTCTTCCCGGCCTGCATCGGCGCGTTGTTCGCCCCCGAGGGTGACGGCGACGGCGTCACCGCGGCGTTCCTGGCGCTCACGGCGCGGGCCGGCGTGCCGGTGGCGATCGCCGAGCGGACGCCGTCGCTGTGCTGCGGCACCCCGTGGGCGTCGAAGGGGCTGAAGGCGGGCGCCGCGGTCATGGCGCAGCAGGTGTTCGCCGCGCTCTGGCCGCTCACCGACGACGGCCGGCTGCCGGTCGTCGCCGACGCGTCGTCCTGCTCGCACGGGCTGGCCGGGCTGGCGTCAGCGCTGCCGGAGCCGGACGCGGCGAAGTGGGAGCGGGTGACGGTCGTCGACGCCGTGGCGTTCGTCCGGTCGTCGGTGCTGCCGCGGCTCGCGCCGGTCGCCGACGACCGCCGGCTGGACCGCGTCGTCCTGCACCCGACCTGCGCCAGCGTCCACCTCGGCGACGTCGACGACCTCACCGCACTGGGCGCGGCCGTGGCCCGCGAGGCCGTCGTGCCGTCGAACTGGGGCTGTTGCGGCTTCGCCGGCGACCGCGGGCTGCTGCATCCCGAGCTGACCCGCGGCGCGACCGAGGCCGAGGCGGCCACCGTCGCCGCGCTGGGGGAGGCCGGCGGGTACGCGTCCTGCAACCGCACCTGCGAGCTGGGCATGACCCGCGCCACCGGCAAGCCGTACCGTCACGTGCTGGAACTGCTGGAGGAGGCGACCCGCCCGGCCTGACGCCGCAGCCGGTCGAGGCCGTCCAGCACGAGGTCGAGGGCGAACTCGAACTCGAACTGGTCGTCGCAGCCCGGGCCGACCACGGTGCCGGCGTCGTGGCTGATCCCCATGACCAGCTCGGCGATGTGCGGGAACCGCTCGGCGAACTCGGGCGGGGGCGGTTCGGCCGGCTGCGCGGGGCCGGAGTCCTCGAACAGCTCCTGCGAGAAGCCCAGCAGCCGGCTGCCCATGACGTGCATGGCGTGGTGGGTCAGGTCGATGGAGAAGCCACCGGCCCGGAAGATCCCGATCATCGAGTCCATGTAGGTCATGACGGCGGGCGTCGGATCGGGGCGCGCCCTGGTGCGCTCCTCGATCACCCGGGACGCCCACGGGTGGCGCAGCAGCACCTGGCGCGCCGACAGCACCCGGCGCCGGACGATGTCCTTCCAGCCGGCCCCGCCGTCCGGCGGGTCGATCTCGCCGACGACAGCGTCGACCACGCCGTCCAGCAGCTCGTCCTTGTTCCGCACGTGCTTGTACAGGGCCATGGGCACGACGCCCAGCGTGTGCGCGAGCTTGCGCATGCTGAGCGCCTCGACGCCGCCGGCGTCGGCCAGGGCGACGGCGGCGGCGAGGACGCGCTCCTTGCTCAACGGCGCCCGGGGCCGCTCCTGGGTGGTCATCGCACCATCCTCCCTTGACAGGTGTACGGCGTCCACCTACCGTGGGTGTACACCGTACACCTGCCAGGAGCATGGAGGGCGAGCCATGGTGACCGCCGACTTCCGCGACGACCTGTCCGTCGCGTACGAGACCCGCAAGGAGCTGGGCCCGGAGTACGAGCGGGCGGTGCTGGACTCCTTCGTCGCCCGCGCCGCCGACGCCATCGACCAGCGGGTCGACGCCCGGCTGGCGCGGCCGGCCCGGAGTGAGCAGCAGCCCGACAACTCCTACGTCGCGGTGCCGGTCTTCTCGCTGCTCTTCGGCGTCGGCGGCTCGATCTGGCTGGCGGCCGGCGCGCAGGCCGAGGCCGACGCCGTCTTCGCCATGTGGTTCGGGATCGTGCTGCTCAACCTCGTCTTCGCCAAGCTGGTCAGGAACCTGCACCGCGAATGAAGCGGGCCAGCTCGGCCGCCATCGGCGCGACGTCCCAGGTGTGATCGGCGCCGGGCAGCTCCTTCTTGACGCTGCCCGGGATGGTGGCCAGCACCGCCGCGGCGGCCGCGTGCATCTCGTCGAACGTCTTCTCGCCGAGCAGGAACTCGGTCGGCACCCGGACGTTCGCGAACAGCTCGGCCTGCGGCCCGGAGTCGGCCCACACCAGCGACTCGCCGTCGGCGCGGTAGCTGACCACCTGGGCGGCGAGCATCTCGTACATCGGGTCCTGCTTGGCCTGCTCGAGCCACTCCGGCGGCATGTCCTTCATGTAGTGGGTGAGCGCGCCGTCGAAGTCGCCGGCGTCCATGCGCCGCTCGACCTCGCCGATCCACTCGGCGACGGTGCCGACCGGCGCGATGGGTGCCTCCCACAGCGCCAGCGCCGTCACCGGCAGCCCGTTCGCGGCCGCGGCGAGCGAGATGGAGCAGCCGGACGAGTGTCCGCACAGCGCCGCCTCGCCGCCGAGGAGGTCCATCAGCGCGCGCAGCGCGGCGAACTCGCGGTCGAGGCCGATGCGGCCGGTGGCCTCGCTGTCGCCGCGGCCGAGGCGGTCGTAGACGATCGTGGCCAGGCCCTGCTCGGCCGCGAGCTCCGCGGTCGCGGTGGTGACCGGGTCGATGGCGCGGAACGGGCCGGCGCCGGCGACGAAGATCAGCCCGGGGCCGCCGTCGCCGTAGCGGTCGTAGGCGACGCGGTCGCCCAGGGCGGTGGTGACGTACTCGGTCATGACGTGCTCCTTCGAGGTCAGCGGCGGTGCTGGAGGTGGATGGTGACGTCGTCGCCGGCGCCCTTGCCGATGGCCTTCCGCACGGCCGCCTTGACCGGGACGATGTGCGTCCCGTCGCCCAGCGGCAGCAGCGTGGCCTCGAACGGGTGGCCGTCCATGGTGCCGGCCACCTTCACCGGCTGCCGGGTGCCGAACACCTCCGCGGAGCCGGCCATGACGACGACCGTCCAGCTGCCCGGCGCGTTGACGCCGCCCTGCGTGAGCGTGGCGGCGAACCTGACGTCGATCGGGCCGGCCTCGGTAGCGGTAGCGGACACCGCTCTCACCTCCGGTTTCGTTCAAACTGGACCGTCCAGTGTGGTCAGACTAGACTGTCCAGTATGATGACGTCAACACCGGGATCGGCGAAGGGAGAGGGCATGGCGCAGACCGGCGCCCGGCCGTGGGCGAGGTCCGACGAGAAGCACCAGGCCATCGTCCGTGCCGCCCGCGAGGTGTTCCTCAGCAACGGCTACCTCGGCACGAACATGGACCTCATCGCGTCCCGGTCCGGGGTGTCGAAGCAGACCGTCTACACGCACTTCGGCAGCAAGGAGGCGCTGTTCGTCGAGATCGTCGGCTCGATGACCGGCGACGCCGGCGACCGCGTCCACCACGAGCGCCCCGAGCTGGGCGACGACGCCGAGCTCGAGGCGTACCTGCGCGGGTTCGCCGAGCGGCAGCTGCGCATCGTCACCGAGCCCGAGCTGCTGCAGCTGCGCCGCCTGGTCATCGGCGAGGTGGGCCGGTTCCCGGAGCTGGCGAAGGTGCTCTACGAGCGCGGCCCGCAGCGGGCCATCGGCGAGCTGACGGCGATGTTCGAGGTGCTGCACGAGCGCGGGCTGCTCACCGGCGCCGAACCGGCCGAGGCCGCCGAGTGGTTCAACTGGCTGGTCATGGCCGCGCCGCTGAACCGGGCCATGATGCTCGGCGACGCCGCCGTCCCGGGCGACGACGAACTGCGCCGGCACGTCGCCGCGGCGGTGCGGATCTTCCTGACGGCGTTCGGCCCGCCGCGCGGCTAGGCGCACCCCGCCCGGGCCACCGGTGGTCGCGTCGTCAACCAGTGTCCGAGCGCGCACCAGACCGCGACCAGCAGCAGGAACACGACGACGTAGACGGCGGTCGCGGCCGCGCCGGAGGCGCCGAACACCGGCACGTAGACGCCGACGTTGTCGCCGCCGTTGGCGAACGTGACGGCGGCGATCGTCGGGGCGCGGCGCGCAGGCCGAGGGCGATCGGCAGCGCCCGCTCCGGCAGCAGCGACGCGCCGGCGGCGCTCGCGACCGAGGCGGCCAGGATGGCGCCGAACCCGAGGTACTGCCCGGCGACGACGCGCGTGCCCGCGCCGCGGTGGCCGGCCGCGCGGGCGAAGAAGAGCGCGAGCAGCGGGAATCGGGGCCGCCACGATGGTTTGGTGAGGCGATCCTAAGTTAGGGTCGCCTCATGAATTTGTCCCGATGGGTCCCCGTTGCGGTCGGTGTGGCCGTCGTCCTGGCCGCCTGCGGAGGCGACGACGACGCCGAACCGGCCGCGTCGACCGGCACCGGCACGGTCACCGTCGAGCACCGGTTCGGCAGCACGCAGATCACCGGCGTGCCCGAGCGCATCGTCACCATCGACCTGCAGTGGACCGACGTCATGCTGGCGCTGGGCGCCGAGCCGGTCGGGTACTCCGTCGACGCGTTCATGCCGGAGTCCGGCGTGCCGTGGCAGCAGCTGCCCGCCGACGCCGAGCCGTTGCCGCTGGACGACGGCCCGCCGATCGAGCGCATCGCCGAGCTGCAGCCCGACCTCATCCTCGGCAGCTACTCGATCGCCGACCAGGGCGTGTACGACCAACTGTCCGGCATCGCTCCGACCATCGCCGGCGAGGACGCGCTGCAGGTGACGCCGTGGCAGGACCTCGTGCGGACGGCGGGGGAGATCCTCGGCGAGCCGGACCGGGCCGAGGAGGTCGTCGCCGGCGTGGACGGTGCGGTGGCCGAGGTTGCCGGCGCGCTGCCCGGGCTGGCCGGCAAGACGTTCTCGCTGGCCCAGTACGTCGTCGGCGACTCGATCTACGTCGTGGCCGACGAGCAGGACGGGTCCAGCGTGTTCTTCCAGCAGCTCGGCATGACGATGTACGCGCCGGTCCGCGACGAGGGCGGGGCGACCGGTGACACCCGGATCATGGTCAGCCCGGAGCGCTCGGACCTGCTGCGTGCCGACCTGCTGGCGTTCCTCGTCAACGGCGGCGACGAGAGCGACCTCGCCGACATCCCCGGCTTCGACCAGCTCCCCGGCACCGTCGCGGTCCTCGACTACCCGACGATCGTCGGCCTGAACACGCCGTCGCCGCTGTCCATCCCGTACTCGCTGGAGCAGCTGCGGCCGTACCTCGAAGCGGCGGCGTCGTGACGGCCGCGCGGCCGCGGCTCACCTACAGCGAGCTGCGCGTCGTCGGGTGCGAGCGGGTGACGCCGCGGATGCGCCGCGTCACCCTGGCCGGCGACGGCCTGGCCGGGTTCACGCCGGTCGCGCCGGACCAGCAGGTCAAGCTGTTCTTCGCCCGCGACGGCGGGGTGCCGGAGGTGCCCGACCCGCCGGCCGGGCTCGACGACGTCGCCGGCTGGTACCAGCGCTACCTCGCGATGCCCGACGAGCGGCGGCCGTGGATGCGGACGTACTCGATCCGGCGGCACCGGCCCGCGGCCCGCGAGGTGGACGTCGACTTCGTCCTGCACGGCGACGGCGCGCACTCCGGCCCGGCGGCGCGGTGGGCGGCGGCCGCTCGGCCGGGCGACGTCGTCGGGCTGTACGGGCCGTCGGTGAGCCACCTGCGCACGCCCGGCCGGCACGACTGGAAGCTGTTCGCCGGCGACGAGACCGCGTTGCCGGCGATCGGGGCGTGGCTGGAGACGCTCGGGCCGCACGAGCGCGCCGTCGTGGTCGCGGAGGTGGCCGGGCCGGAGGAGGAGCAGCCGCTGGAGTCGGCGGCGGACGTGACGGTGCTGTGGAGCCACCGCGGCGGCTCGCCCGCGGGCCGCTCGTCCCTGCTGGCCGACGCGGTCCGGTCGCTGGCCTTCCCCGGTGGGGAACCGTTCGCCTGGGTCGCCGGCGAGGCCTCCGTCGTGCGGACCGTCCGGCGGCACCTGGTGAACGAGCGCGGCCTGGACCGGCGGGCGGTCGCCTTCGCCGGGTACTGGCGGGTGCAGCTCACCCACGACGACGCGCCGACGGCGGACGAGCTGGCCGACCATGCCGAGGAGGCCGCCGCCGGCTGACTCAGCGGTGCAGCGCCTTGCGCGCCAGCCAGTTCCCCAGCAACTGCGCCAGCTGCACCATCCCGATGATCACCAGCACGGTCACCAGCGTGACCTCCCAGTTGAACCGCTGGTAGCCGTACACGATGGCGAAGTTGCCCAGCCCGCCGCCGCCCACGTAGCCGGCCAGGGCCGACATGTCGACGATGCCGATGAGGAGGAAGGTGTAGCCGAGGATCAGCGGCGCGAGCGCCTCCGGCACCAGCACCGTCACCAGGATCCGCAGCCGCGACGCGCCCATCGCGCGGGCCGCCTCGATGACGCCCGGGTCGGTGGCCACGAGGTTCTGCTCGACGATGCGCGCGGTCACGAACGTCGCCATGATCGCCATCGCGAAGATGACGGCGTCGTTGCCGATGGTGGTGCCGACGACGGCCAGCGTCACGGGGCCGACCGCGGTGATGAAGATGATGAACGGGATCGGCCGCACCACATTGACGGCGACGTTCAGCACCGTGAAGACGACGACGTTCTGCAGCAGGTTGCCGCGCCGCGTCGCGTACAGCAGCACGCCCAGCACCAGCCCCAGCGCGCCGCCGACGCCCACCGTCACGCCGACGATGTACAGCGTCTCGCGCACCGACTCCCACAGGATCGGCGACAGCTCCGACCAGTCGCGGTTCACGCCCGCACCCCCGCCGTGCCCAGGTCGTCCACGTCGGTCCGGGAGCGCAGGTCGGCGAGCAGCGCCTCGATCGCCGCGTCGGCGCCGGTCAGCTCCAGCGTCAGCGAGCCGAACGGCCGCTCGTCGATCTCGGTGATGCCGCCGAACACGATGGTGCCGTCGACGCCGTGCGCCCGCAGCGCCGCGGTGACGTCGACGCCGGACTCACGGATGCCGACGCTGACGATGCGGCCCGGGTGCCGGTGCCGCAGCCGCTCCACCGCCTCCGGCGTCGGGCGGTCCTTCAGCGTCGTCGCGACGAACCGGCGGGTGGCCCGCTCGCGCGGCGCGGCGAACACGTCGTAGACCGGGCCGTGCTCGATCACCTTCCCGGCCTCCATGACGGCGACCCGGTGGGCGAGCGAGCGGATCACGTCCATCTCGTGCGTGATGACGACGACGGTGACGCCCAGCTCGCGGTTCACCCGGCGCAGCAGGGCGAGCACGTCCTGCGTGGTGTCGGGGTCGAGCGCGCTGGTGGCCTCGTCGGCGAGCAGGATCCGCGGCGACGTCGCCAGCGCCCGGGCGATGCCCACGCGCTGCTTCTGGCCGCCGGACAGCTGCCGCGGGTACGACTTCGCCTTGTCGGCGATGCCGACGTAGTCGAGCAGTTCGGCGACGCGGGCCGCCCGCTTGTCGCGCGGCCAGCCGGCCACTTTCAGCGGGTACCCGACGTTGCCGGCGACGGTGCGCGAGTTCAGCAGATTGAACTGCTGGAACACCATCCCGATGCCGGCCCGCACCCGCCGCAGCTCGGCCTCGCGGAGCGCGGTGACGTCCTGCCCGTCGACGAGCAGGCGGCCGGACGTCACCGTCTCCAGCGCGTTGACCAGCCGGACCAGCGTGCTCTTGCCGGCGCCGGAGTAGCCGATGACGCCGAAGATCTCGCCGGCCTCGATGTCCAGCGTCACGCCGTCGACGGCGCGGACGGCCCGGTCTCCGGCGCCGAAGACCTTGCTGACGTCCTGGAAGCTGATCAGCGGTGCCATCAGTGCGCGGCGAGGTCCGTCTGGATGCCGCCGAGGATCTCCGACAGCTCGTCGGACGGGTTGTCGGTGAACACCGCCGTCCCGCCGGACGCCTCCGACGACGCCGCCTCCACCTCCGGCGAGTGGTACAGCTCCACCAGCCGCTGGAAGGTCTCGTTGTCGACCTCGTCGGACCGCGCGACCCACACGTTGATGTACGGGCGGGCGCCCGGGCTGTCGGCCTGGTCCTGGTACAGCGCGTCCGTGGGCTCCAGCCCCGCGTCGGCGACGAAGTCGTTGTTGATCACGGACGCGTCGACGCTGTTCAGCGCCGTCGCCGTCTGCTCGGCCGCGACCGGCGTGACGCTGACCCGCGACTCCGCCTCGACGACGTCCGACGGCAGCGACGTCGAGCTGCCGCCGCCCTCGAGCGTGATCAGGCCGGCGTCCTGCAGGACGAGCAGCGCGCGGGCCTGGTTGGTCTCGTCGTTCGGGATCGCGACCTCGCCGCCCTCGGGGATGTCCTCCAGCGACTGGTGCTTCTGGGAGTACAGGCCGAGCGGGTAGATCGCCGTCGCACCGATCGGCGCCAGGTCGTCGTCGTTCGCCACGTTGTAGGCGGCCAGGTACTGCAGGTGCTGGAACTGGTTGAGGTCGAGCTGGCCCTGCGACAGCGCCGGGTTGGGCTGCGTGTAGTCGGTGAAGTTCACCAGCTCGACGTCGATGCCCTCCTCCTCGGTCAGCTCGGTGAAGGCGGTCCAGTAGTCCTCGCTGGCGCCGACCACGCCGATGCGGATCGGGTCGCCGGACTCACCGGACGCGGTCTCGGAGTCGCCCCCGCCGCAGGCGGCCAGGACGGCGGCGGCTGCGGCGAACGCGACGGGCAGGGCGATGCGGCGGTTCATGGCGTGCGTGTCTCCTTGGTGCGGGTGGCCCGGGTCGGGCGCGGGATGGGCGCGGGGTGGCGCGTGGAGGCCGCCGGATGGGCGCGGCTGGGTGGCCGGGCCGGCTCCGGTGGGGGAGGTGCCGCGAAGGTGACGTCAGAAGCGCGTCAGCGGCAGCAGCGCATTCGCATCGGACACAGGGACATGCCGCGGCCGGTGGCCGTGGTCACGATCCGGGCGGTGTCGGACGAAGCGCGAGACATGCGTCCATCTTCCCGATCGGGCCAGCGGTCTCCAAACCGAGAACGCTGCCGTCTCGCATCGTGGTCACAATTCAGCCAGAATGTGAGACGGGCCACGTGTCGTCCCACGCGGAATACGTTGCGCCGATGCTGCGCTGTGATCGCCATCACTCGACGAAGGGATCGCGATGCTGCCGGGACTGGACGACGCCGCCACCGAGACCGCGCTGCGCCGCTTCGGCGCCGAGGAGGAGATCTGGATCACGACGGTGCGCGCCGACGGGCAGCCGCAGACGTCGCCGGTCGGGTTCCTCTGGGACGGCGTCCGGTTCACCCTGCTCAGCCGGCCCGGCGCGGGGAAGGTCCGCAATCTGGCCGGCAACGCCCGGGTCTCGCTGCACCTCGAGCTCGACCGCACCGCGCAGACCTCCGGCGGCGTGGTCACCGTCGAGGGCGACGCCGTCGTCGAGGCGGGGCCGCTGACCGGCGCCGAGGCCGACCGCTACGTCGCCAAGTACCACGCCACCATGGAGCTGGTCGGCATCACCCGCGACGAGTTCCTCGGCGACTACTCCGCCATCGTCCGCGTCACGCCCACCCGGGTGCGCGGTTACTGAGGGGCGCGAGCGTGGCATCCTGAACCGCGTGACGAGCCCCCTCACCGACGGCGCCGCTCCGGAGCGGCTGTACACCGGGACCGAGTGGGCCGAGGGTCCGGTCTGGCTGCCCCGCACCCGGCGCGTCCGCTGGAGCGACATCCCGAACGACCGCATCCTCGAATGGGACGCCGCGACCGGCGCGACCACCGTCTACGGCGACGGCGTCGAGTACACCAACGGCCGCGTCCTCGACCTCGACGGCCACGTCGTCCAGTGCTCGCACGGCCGCCGCCGGGTCGAGCGCGACGTCGGCGGCGTCGTCACCCCGATCGTCGACTCCTACGAGGGGCGCCGGTTCAACTCGCCCAACGACGTCGTCGTGGCCGGCGACGGCGCCATCTGGTTCACCGACCCGCCGTACGGCATCGAGGAGGGCGGCCGCGAAGGGCACCCGGGGGAGCAGGAGTACGGCGGCTGCCACGTGTTCCGCTACGACGAGGCGAGCGGCGCGCTGACTTCCGTCGTCACCGACATGGAGCACCCCAACGGACTGGCCTTCGCGCCGGACGAGTCGGTGCTCTACGTCGCCGACACCGGCGCGCGGCCGGGCGACCCGGCGGAGCGGTCGATCCGCGCCTACGACGTGGCCGGCGGCCGGTGCGGGAACGGCCGGGTGTTCGCGACGGTGCGCCCGGGCGCGGCCGACGGCATCAGGGTCGACGAGGAGGGCCGGGTCTGGGCGTCGAGCGCCGACTCCGTGCAGGTGTTCGCGCCGGACGGTGAGCGGGTCGCGGTGCTGCCGGTGCCGGAGGTCGTGGCCAACGTCTGCTTCGGCGGCGACGACGGCACGGAGCTGTTCGTCGTGGCCACCACGAGTCTTTACCGGATCCGCACCACGACGCGATCGGCGACGGCGCGCCGAGGCTAGCCGGCCGCGGGGGTCTCGATCTCGATCAGGCTGGAGTCGCCGCCACCGGAGGTGCTGTTGAGCAGGACGACCGAGGTGGCGATCATCAGCACCGCCACGAGCAGCAGGACGGCCAGTTTCGCCGGGGTGCCGGCCTCGAGGAGCCGGCGGCGCAGCGGCGCCAGAGCGTGGCGGTCGGACATCGTCGTCCTCTCGTCAGGGCAGATTCACCTCGACCGTATGTGACAACCGCCCTGACTCGCCATCGAATCCCTCACATCGGGACGAAATCGACTACTTCCGGCCGAACGCGGCGAGGAATGTCGCGACGGCGGCGTCGGCGTGCGCGTCGAGGTCGCGCGGCGCCGGCGTCCCCGCCGGGCTGAACAGCGACTCGTTGAACGGCCCGGCCAGCAGCAGCCAGAGGAACTGCTCGGCCGCGACGTCCAGGTCGCCGGTCAGCAGTCCGCGCATGGCCAGCGCGCCGAACAGCTGGCGCAGCGTCCGCAGTCCCCGCATCCGGCTGCGCTCGTCCCAGGCGCGGGCGAGGTCGGGGAACCGCTCGGCCTCGGTGGCGATCAGGCGGCGCATCCGCAGCAGGTCCGGCGCCGTGACCGTCGTGACGAACTCGCGCGCGAACGCCCGCAGGTCGGCGGGGAGGTCGGTCGTCGTCGCGAGCGCGTCGAGGTGGTCCTCGGAGCGACGTTCCGCCGCCTCGATGTCGCGCTGGATCACGGCGCTGAACAGCGTCTCCTTGCTGGGGAAGTACTTGTAGAGCGTCACCTTCGAGACGGCGGCGATGGCGGCGATCTCGTCGACGCCGGCCGCGCCGAAGCCGCGGCGCAGGAACACCGTGCGGGCGGCGTCGAGGATGAGCGGCTCCTTCGGCGCCCCGCGACCCCTTGCCCGATCCATGAACTGAACAGTACAGTACTCAACGATCCGATGTACTGAACAGTTCAGTATCCGAGGAGCGTGGTCGTCATGCAGGCTCGATCCGCCGACGGGACGCCGATCGCCGTCAGCCGTACCGGGGAGGGTCCGGCGCTGGTTCTGATCGATCCCGCGGGCGCGTTCCACGGGCTGCGGCCGATGGCCGGCGCCGTCGCACCGCTGGCCGAGCGGTTCGCCGTCCACACCTACGACCGCCGCGGCCGGGGCGACAGCGGCGACACCGCGCCGTTCGCGCCGGAGCGGGAGGTCGACGATCTTGCCGCGGTGATCGGGCTGGCCGGCGGCGAGGCGGACGTCTACGGGTTCAGTTCCGGCGCCGCCGTGGCGCTGCGGGCGGCCGCCGCCGGGGCGCCGATCCGGAAGGTCGCGCTGCTCGAGCCGCCGTTCGTCGTCGGGCAACCGGCCGACGAGGCGTTCGTCGCGCAGTTGCGGGAGCTGGTCGTCCGCGGCGACCACGGCGGCGCCGTCGACTTCTTCAACCGCGCCGTCGGCGTCCCGGACGAGTGGATCGAGGAGCTGCACGTCCACCCGGCCTGGCCCGGCCTCGAGGCGCTGGCGCCCACCCTGCTCTACGACGCCGAGCAGACCGCGACGATGACCGCCGAGCTGCTCGCCGCCGTGCGCACGCCGGCGCTGGTGCTCAGCAGCACCGGCAGCGACGACTACCTGCGCGGCGCCGCTCGCGACGTCGCGTCCCGGCTGCCGGCCGGCGAGCACCGCGAGCTCCCCGGCGACTGGCACGGCGTCGCCGACGCCGACCTCGCCGCGCAGCTCACCGCCTGGTTCCGCTGACGGCCGCGCGCAGGAACGCGTCGACCTCGGCCTGCCAGTCGAGGGCCGACGGCACGGCGGCGGTCATGTCGTGCGAGCCGTGCACGTGCCCGGGCCATTCGTGCAGCGTGACGGGCACCCCGGCGGCGGCCAGGCGGTCGGCGTAGGCCCGGCCGTCGCCGCGGAGGACGTCGTGCTCGGCGGTCATGATCAGCGCCGGCGGCAGGCCGGCGAGGTCGGCGGCGAGCGCGGGAGACGCGTACGGCTCGGCGCGGCGGTCCGGGTCGCAGTACCGCTCGACGTTCGCGGCCAGCTCGTCGAAGGTGAGCACGACGGCGCCCGGGTCGGACTCCGCGTGGGCCCGCGCGATGTCCAGGGTGAGGTCGAGCGCCGGGATCTCCAGCACCTGCGCCGCCGGCCTCGGCCCGCCACGGTCGCGGGCCAGCAGAGCGGCCGCCGCGGCGAGGTTCGCGCCGGACGAGTCGCCGCCGATCGTCAGCAGCCCGGGGTCGACGCCGAGCGCGCCGGCCTCGGCGGCGGTCCAGGCGAGCGCGGCGTGGACGTCCGCGACCGGCGCCGGGTAGCGGTGCTCCGGCGCCGGCCGGTGCGCGACCGACACGACGACGGCGCCGGTGTTCGCGGCCCGGTGCGCGCACAGCGCGTCGCGGTGGTCCAGCGTGCCGAGCCACCAGCCGCCGCCGTGCACGTAGACGTGCGCCGGCCGCGGACCGGCGCCGTCGCCGGGGTGGTAGCTGCGGACGGTGAGGTGGTCGCCGTCCGGAAGCGGGACGGTGTGGTCGCGCCGGGCGACGTGCGGCGGGGCGGGCAGGGCGACGGTGGCGGCGCGGTGGTCCATGCCGCGGTGGATGGCGGCGCGGCGGTCGGCGACACTCTGCGTGGGGTCGGCGGGGTGCTGGCGGGCCTGGGCGACGCGGGCCAGCATCGGACCCAGCTCGGGGAGGACGGGCATCGTCGGCTCCTCTCGTGGTTACAGTGACTGTAACGAGTTCCTGGGGGTGGAGCGTGACCGGTGTGCGCGAGCAGCGCAAGCGGCAGACCCGCGAGCAGCTGGCGGCGACGGCGCTGCGGCTGTTCGACGAGCGCGGCTTCGAGGCGGTCTCCGTCGCCGAGGTCGCGCGGGCGGCCGGGGTCACGGAGAAGACGGTGTTCAACCATTTCGCCACCAAGGAGGATCTCGTCTACAGCGGCGACCAGCGGTTCGAGGCCGCGCTCGTCGAGGCGATCGACGCGCGGGCGGCGGGGACGCCGGTGGCGGGCGCCGTCGGCGCGTTCCTGCTGGACCGGTACGCGCGGTTCGGCGACGACCCGGCGCGGCGCGAGCGGCAGGCCGTCCTCGCCCGGCTGGTCACGGCGAGCCCGGCGCTGCAGGCCCGCGAGCGGCAGCTGCTGGCCCGCTACGCCGCGACGCTGCGCGGGCACATCGCCCGCGAACTGGGCGCCGGCGGCGACGAGGACGACCTGCGGCCGCAGCTGATCGCCGAGGCGCTGGTGGCCGCGCACGGCGTCGTCATCGCGGCGTTCCGGCGGGCGACGCTGTCCGGAGCGCCGCCGGAGGTGTACGGCCCGCGGGTGCTCGCGGCCGCCCGCGAGGCGTTCGGGCTGCTGGCCGGGTTGCCCTGACGGTGATGTCGAGAACGCGCCGCCGGCTCCGTCCCAGGGGTGGAGCCACCAGAATGGGTGGCCGAAGCGCACGGAGGAGAACACCATGGCCAAGTACCTGCTGCTCAAGCACTACCGCGGCGCTCCGGCGGCCGTCAACGACGTGCCGATGGAGCAGTGGACGCCGGAGGAGATCTCGGCGCACGTGCAGTACATGCGCGACTTCGCCGCGCGCCTGGTGGCCTCCGGCGAGTTCGTCGAGGAGCGGGCGCTGGCCCCCGAGGGCACCTTCGTCCGCTACGACGGCGAGAGCCGGTCGCCGGTCACCGACGGCCCGTTCGCCGAGACGAAGGATCTCATCGCCGGCTGGATGATCATCGACGTCGACGACTACGACCGCGCGCTCGAGCTGGCCGCGGAGCTGTCGGCGGCGCCCGGGAAGGGCGGCCGGCCGATCCACGAGTGGCTGGAGCTGCGCCCGTTCCTGAGCCCGCTCCTTCCGGGCACCGAGTGAACGAGGCCCTGCTGCGGGAGCTGGTGCCCGCGGTCATCGGCGTGCTCGTCCGGCGCGGCGCGGACTTCGCGTCGGCCGAGGACGCCGTGCAGGAGGCGCTGATCCGGGCGCTGGAGACGTGGCCGGACGACCTGCCGCGGGACCCGAAGGCGTGGCTCGTCGCGGCCGCGTGGCGCCGGTTCCTCGACGCGACGCGGTCCGAGACCGCCCGCCGTCGGCGCGAGGACCTCGTCGAGGAGCAGCCGTCGCCGGGGCCGGTCTCCGGGGTCGACGACACCCTGCAGCTGTACTTCCGCTGCGCCCACCCGTCGCTGACGCCGTCGTCGGCCGTCGCGCTGACGCTGCGTGCCGTCGGTGGGCTGACGACCCGGCAGATCGCCCAGGCCTACCTGGTGCCCGAGGCGACGATGGCGCAGCGCATCAGCCGGGCCAAGCGCACCGTCGCGGGCGTGCGGCTGGACCAGCCCGGCGACGTCGCGACCGTCCTGCGCGTCCTCTACCTGGTGTTCAACGAGGGCTACTCCGGCGACGTCGACCTCGCCGCCGAGGCCATCAGGCTCACCCGGCAGCTCGCGGCCGCGATCGATCACCCGGAGGTGGCCGGGCTGCTCGCGCTCATGCTGCTGCACCACGCCCGCCGGCCGGCCCGCACGGCCCCCGACGGCTCGCTGGTGCCGCTGGCGGAGCAGGACCGGTCCCGGTGGGACACCACGACCATCGCCGAGGGCGTCGAGATCCTGCAGGCGGCGCTGGCCCGCGACCGGCTGGGGGAGTTCCAGGCGCAGGCCGCCATCGCCGCGCTGCACGCCGACGCGCTCACCGCCGAGGAGACCGACTGGGTGCAGATCGTCGAGTGGTACGACGAACTCGCCCGGCTGACCGACAGCCCGGTGGTCCGGCTCAACCGCGCGGTGGCCGTGGGCGAGGCGGACGGGCCGCGGGCCGGCCTGGCGGCGCTCGCCGAACTGGATGACACGCTGCCCCGGCACGCCGCGGTGGCGGCGTACCTGCACGAGCGCGACGGCGACCTCGCGACGGCGGCGCGGCTGTACGGCGAGGCGGCCGGCCAGGCGCACGACCTCGCCGAGCGCGACCACCTGACCCGTCAGGCCGCGCGGCTCAACGCCCGGCTGCGGGGCTGAGCGCTCACCCCGCCGGCCGGAACGGCGCCGCGGCCGCCGTCAGCTCCGCCAGCAGGTCGCCGGTGAGCGGCCGGCCGGTGATCGCCGTCAGCGCCGCGCCGGTCCTTGCCGAGGCCGGTCGCGTTGACGACGAGCGCGTGCTCGGGGACGGGCACCGGCCGGCGGGCGTCGAGCAGCCGGGGCCGGACGCCGCACCGCTCGGCCGTCGCGCGCAGTGCCACGAGCGCGGCGTCGTCGGTGTCGAGGACGGTGATGGTGCGCGGCGCCGTCCGTAGATGACGACGTCGGCCGCGTCCCCGTGCGGGACGGCCGAGAGTGCCAGCGGGTCGTGCGCGTGCCCGTCGACCCCGTCCGGCGTGCGGACCAGCGTGTTCACCTCGTGCGTCAGCTCGGCGAGGACGTCCGTATGGGCCGGGCCCGCGCCGGCCCGGTAGAGCCGCAGCTTGTGGCTGGTGACGACGGCGGGAGGTCGACGCCGCGCAGCGTCCAGCCCGGCCGGCCCGGTCCGTCCCATGCGCGTAGTTCGTCCGGGCGGATCAGGCGGCCGTCGGGCGTCACGGCGCCAATCTACGGCGCGCCTGGGCTAGCGTGGCGGGCCATGCCGGAGATCCGGATCCTGCACTGGAACATCCACTCCTGGCGCGACGACGCCGGCGCCCCGAACGTCGACGCGGTGGCCTCGCTGCTCGCGGCGACCGCGCCCGACGTCGTCTCGCTGGTCGAGGTCGACGAGCCCTGGGGCGGCGCGCCGGTGCTGGCCGATCTGGCCGGCCGGTTCGGCTACGCCTGGGTCTTCCCGCCCACCGTCCACCACGGCGACGCCGACGTGCCGCACGGGGGCTACGGCAACGCGCTGCTGGTGAAGGCGCCGATCCGGGCCGTGCAGCAGTGGCAGCTGCGCTGGCCGCCCCGCCTCTACGACGGGTCGGAGTCGTCGGAGGCGCGGACGGTGCTGCTCGTGCGGCTGGACGTGGGCGGCGCGGCGCTGTGGGTGGGCAGCACCCACCTGCCGCGCCGGTCGGCGGCGGCGCGGTCGGCCGCCCTGGAGCGCCTGCTGACGCTGACCGGCGGCCTGGACGCGCCGTGGCTGGTGTGCGGCGACTTCAACACGGCGGCGTCCACGTGGCTGCCGGCGGACGGTTCGGTCCTGCTCGCCCCGCCGTCGCCCGTCCCCTCCTACCCGGCGTCGGCCCCCGCGGAACCGATCGACTACATCGTCGCCGCGCCGTCGCTCACCGTCGAGGCCGAGATCCTCGACCGCGCCGGCTCCGACCACCTGCCCCTCATCGCCACGGTCACCTGCTGACCGGCGGGCCGTTCGTTCGAGCAGGGCTGGGCAATCGACGCGCAACCACTATCCTGAGTCGTCCGCTCTGACCCAGGATGACCTGCGATGACCTTGACCGAGACGCCGGCCCGGCGGGGCCTGGGCGGCACGCTGCGCGCTGCCGCTGCCGACCTGTTCGCGGTGTTGGGGCGGGCCGGCCGGCTGCTGGCGCGGCACTGGCCGGTGCTGCTGGCCATCCTGTTCGCCGGCGAGGCGGGCCGGTACGCGGCGCTGTGGGCGGCGGTCGAGCTGAGCGAGTTCAGCGGCACGCTGGGTGTCCTCGTGCTGGTCCTGGGCCCGCTGGCGGCGGTGAGCGCCCTCATCGCGGCCCTCTACGCGCTGCGCCATTCGCTGCCGTCCCTGCAGGTGTCGGCCGACGCGGCGAGTGGGGAGGACGGGCGGCAGCACGCGAGCGTCGTCTCCGTGCTGGGCAGCGTGATGATCCCGTTCCTCGCCATCTACGCGTCCTACGGCTACCTGTCCGAGGACGTGTTCCGGTTCGTGAACACGGCCGTCGCCGACGAGCTGTTCAACAACCCCGACCTGCTGCTGGGCACCGGCGAGGTCGACCAGAACCGGACGGCGCTGGCGACCGGCTGGCTGGCCATGGCGCTGGTGGCCATCGCGATCGTGCTGCGGTACGGGCTGGGCATCCTGGCGCAGCGCCGCCCGATGCGGTGGATCCCGTGGGTCGCCGCGTACGTCGAGGTGTTGTGGCTGGTCACGCTGGCCCGCATGCTCGCCAGCCACCAGGAGGCGGCGTTCGCGTGGCTGGAGGAGCGGGCCGTCACGCAGGCGGTGGCGGACGGGTGGCGGTCGGTGGTGTCGTTCTTCGGCCCGGTCGGCGACGCCGTCGACACCGGCAGTCGGTGGCTGCTCGACCTGCTCGGCGACGCCGACTCGCTGCTGGTGATCCCGGTCGCCTGGCTGACGGTGGGCGCGGTCGTGTACGGGCAGCAGCTGAGGGAGCCGGAGCGGCGCCGGCAGGCGTCGCACCGGCGGCAGCGCGGCGGGCTGGCCGGGCGCATGCACGCACCCGCCCGGCAGGTCGGCAACGAGCTCACCGGCGGCCTCGGCGAACGGTTCGGCGCGCTGGCCAGCGGCCTGCGCCGGCTCGCGGTGGCGGGGCTGGCGCCGATGCTGCTGTTCGCGCTGGCGTTCGTCATCGCGCAGCGGCTGGAGTACGCGGTCGAGCTGATCTGGCGCGAGCTGCTCGGCCCGCTGCCGCTCGGCGCCTACCTCGCCTTCGTCCCGCACACCGGCATGGTGTCGCACGTCGTCGGCACCGTCGCGGTGGTGTGCCTGCTCGGCGCCGCGATCGACCGCGTCCTCGCCCGCGCGACCCGCGAGTCGGTCAGTCTGCGCTGATCAGCAGCCCGTCCGGCGGCCCCCAGCTGAGCACGACCTCGGCGACCTCGACACCGTCGGGGAGGAGGACGACGGGGCTGACGGTCCACTCGTCGGGGCGGCGCGGGCCGGTGTCGGGGTCGATCCCCTCGAACAGGTCGAGGTCCGGTCCGCGGGCGTCGGGCGGCACGCACGGCGACGTCGCCTGGCTGATCGACGGCGACGTGGACTGGTAGGCGTACTCGGTGCCGGACGCGTCGCGGACGACGAGGTCGCAGCCCGTCAGCGGCACGTCCGGGGGAGCGGCCAGGGTGAGGTCGACGGCGACGGCCTGGACGCCCGCGGGCGGCTCGAGCGGGTCGTCCTCGCCGAACGCCGCCTCGGCGGGCCGGACGTCGTCCAGCCGCACCCGCACGGTGAACGGCCGGTCGCCGCCGCGGTCGTACTGGCTGGCCGTGAACGTCACCCACTCGCCGCGCTCGCCGTGCACGAGGTCGCGCGGCTTCTCCAGCCACCAGTACGTCTCGACGCGGTACGAGCTGGCCGCGAGCGCCGCGGCCATCGCCACCGGCAGCGCGACCAGCCCCCAGCGGTTGCGCCGCCACCACCCGGCCGGCGTCACGGCGCGTCCCCGCGCCCGTCGGCGGCCTCGGCCACCTCGACCGGCTCCTCCGACGCGGCCCAGGCGTCGGCGTCGTCGCCGGTCAGGCCGAGGTCGATGACGGCGATGTCGTCGCGGCGGTGGTCCTCGGGGTTCGGCTGCAGGGTGACGATCAGCCGGGCGCCGTCGACGGCGTCGGCGGGCAGCTCGATCGCGGCGGAGACCCGGCGCGGGATGCCCGGCTGCGCCGCGCCGCCGGAGCTGTACGGGTTGCGCTCGACGCTGGTGCGGAACTGGCGGCCCTCGGTGTCGCGGATCGCCACGTACGCGGGCAGCTGCGGCTCGCCGGCGGCGGTGTAGGTCCAGTCGACGACGACGTACACGCCGCCGGTCACGTGGATGGTGCCGGACGGGTCCTCGATCCGCGTCGACCCGGCGACGGAGGTCACCTCGACGTCGCCCCAGCGGGTCTCGACGCGGTCGCCGACGCCGCCGGTCCGCTCGAACGGCGCGGCCGTCTCGTCGTCGATCGGCATCAGGCCTTCGACGGCGCGCCCGGTGGCCAGCGCGGCGACCAGCAGGACGCCGAACGCGGCCTGCCGCGGCAGCCGGCGGGACGGCGGACGCGAGACGCGGCGGCCGCCGCGGCCAGTCGTCACGACTCGTCCTCGGGCACGGTGACGTCGATGGGGCCGGCGACGGCGGGCGCGGGGTCCAGCCACTCCATCGACCGGTCGATCGAGCTCTCCCGCAGCGTCCGCCCGACCAGCACCAGCCGCGCCTCGGACGGGGCGTCGGCGCGCGCGTCCTGCTCCCACACCAGCGCGACCTCGTACTCCAGCCCCGGCTGGACGGCGTCGAGGCGGGTGCCGTCGGCCATGACGTAGACGTCGTCGGCGGGCACGAGGTCGTCGCCGGCCAGGCCGGGCACCCCGTCGAGCGCGACGCTCTCGGACAGCATCGCGCCGTACTGCGTCGTCGTGCCGGTCGCGGTGACGGTCGCGACCAGCGCCAGCACGCGGGTGTCGTCGTCGCCCTCGGACACGCCCGGCAGCTCGTCGACCACCCGCAGCCGGTCGGCCGTGACGACGAACGGCCCGAGGTCGACGGCCTCGCCGACGGCCAGCGGCTCGATCTCGGCGGCCGGCTTCTCCATCGGGTCGAAGCCGCCGGCGACCAGCACGGCCAGCACGATCGCGCCGGCCGCGCTGCCCGCCAGTGGCAGGTGCTGGCGCGGGGCACGCGAGCCCAGGCGCCGCAGCCGGCCCCCCGACTCCGTCATCACGGCACCAGAGTGTAAGGCCCCGGCGCGCCTTCCTCAGGCGGCCGCGGCGCCGGTCATGATCGCCACCCCCTCGGCCATGGTGTGCGACGACGGGGTGATGACGCCGGCCGAGCGGCCCAGCCGCTGGACGTGGATGCGGTCCGCCACCTGCCACACGTGCGGCATGTTGTGGCTGATCAGGACGATGCCGAGGCCGTTCTCGCGGAGCCGCTCGATCAGCGCGAGCACCTGGTTGGACTCCTTGACGCCGAGCGCGGCGGTGGGCTCGTCCAGCACGACGATGCGGCTGCCGAACGCGGCGGCCCGGGCCACGGCGACGGCCTGGCGCTGGCCGCCGGACAGCGACTCGACCGGCTGGGTGATGTTCTGGATGGTGCTGATGCCGAGGTCGCGGACGGCGTCGGCGGCGCGCCGGCGCATGCCCTGTTTGTCGAGCATCCGGAACACCGTGCCGAGCGGGCCGGGCCGGCGTTCCTCGCGGCCGAGGTAGAGATTGCTGGCGACGTCGAGCGCCGGCGCGACGGCGAGGGTCTGGTAGACGGTCTCGATGCCGGCCTCGCGGGCGTCCTGCGGACGGCGGAACGCCACCTCGCGGCCGTCGCAGGTGATGGTTCCGGCGTCCGGGACGAGCGCGCCGGTGAGGCACTTGATCAGCGTCGACTTGCCGGCGCCGTTGTCGCCGATGACGGCCAGCACCTCGCCCGCGTACACGTCGACGTCGACGCCGTCGAGGCCGACGACGCGGCCGAACGTCTTCACCAGCCCGCGCGCGGCGAGCACCGGGGTCCGCGTCGTCGTCATGCCCGCACCCTCCTGATCCACTGGTCCACCGACACCGCCGCGATGACGAGGATGCCGACGGCGAGCAGCCGGTACTGGTCGTCGACGCCGGCCAGCGACAGCCCGACGGCGAACGACTGGACGATCAGCGCGCCGAGCAGCGTCCCGAGGATGCCGCCGCGGCCGCCGAACAGGCTGGTCCCGCCGATCACGACCGCCGTGATCGACTCGAGGTTGGCGTCGGCGATGGCGTTCGGGCTGGCCGCGCCGGCCCGCCCGATCAGCACCCACGCCGCCAGCCCGTAGATCAGCCCGGCCACGGCGTAGACGCTGAACAGCACCCGGCTGACCCGGATGCCGGCCAGCCGCGCCGCGTCGGAGTCGTCGCCGACGGCGTACACGTGCCGGCCCCAGGCGGTCTGGCTCAGCGCCCAGCCGACCACCAGGTACATCAGCGCCACCAGCACGACGCCGTAGGTGAGCCGGAAGTCGCCCAGCGGGAACGTCGTCCCGGTCCAGGTCAGCCAGTCGGGGAGGTCGGCGCCCGGCACACTCTGCCCGCCGGTGTAGATCAGCACGATCGCGGTGAACACACTGAGCGTGCCGAGCGTGACGATGAACGGCGGCAGCCCGACCCGGGTCACCAGCAGCCCGTTGAGGCTGCCCGCCGCCATGCCCGTCGCGACGCCGACGACCAGCGCGAGCGGCGCCGGCACGCCGTGCTCGGCGGCGAGCATGGCGGCCAGCATCGACGACAGCACCGCGATGGCCCCGACGGACAGGTCGATGCCGGCGGTCAGGATGATCAGCGTCTGGCCGATCGCCAGCGCCGCCACGACCGCCGTCTGCTGGATCAGCAGCGACAGCGCGGCCGGCGCGGCGAACCGGTCGTTGAGCAGGGTGAACGCGACGCACGTCAGCAGTAGGATGATCGCCGGGCTGAGTGCGGGGTGGGTGTGCAGCAGGTGCTGGACGCGCTGGGCGGGGGCGCGGCGGCGGCGCTCCAGCTCCGCCGCCGCCCCGCCCGGTTCGGTGCTCAGCCCCAGCACTTGTCCGCGCCCTCGGTCGTGTCGATGCTCTCGACGCCGTCGGCCGGCGTGTCCGTCACCAGCGCGACCCCGGTGTTGAAGAAGTCGAGGCCGTCGCTGGGCGTCGGCGGCTCGCCGCCGCGGGCGATGTCGGCGATGGCCTTGACCCCCTCGGACGCCATGAGCAGCGGGTACTGCTGCGACGTGGCGCCGATGCGGCCCTCCTGCACCGCCTGGACGCCGTCGCAGCCGCCGTCGACGGAGACGATCAGCACGTTCTCGGCGACGCCGGCCGCCTCCAGCGCCGCGTGCGCGCCGGCCGCGGACGGCTCGTTGATCGTGTAGACGACGTTGATGTCCGGGTTGCGGGTCAGGCAGTTCTCCATGGCCGTGCGGCCGCCGTCCTCGGCGCCGCCGGTCGGCTCGTTGCAGACGATCTCGTACGTGCCGCCGGAGTAGTTCCCGGTGGCCGCCTCGTCGCCGTTGCGCTTGTCGTCGCCGAGCTCGATGCCCATGCCCGACAGGAACCCCTGGTCGCGGTTGTAGTCGACCGAGACGATCTTGTCGTTGAACAGGTCCAGCAGCGCGATGGTCGCCGGCTGCCCGCCCAGCTGCGCCGCCGCCCACTGGCCGATCAGCTCGCCGGCCTCGAAGTTGTCCGTGGCGAAGGTGATGTCGACGATGTCGGTGGGGTCGGGCGGGGTGTCCAGCGCGATGACGAACAGGCCGGCGTCGCGGGCCCGCTCGATCGCCGGGTTCACGCCCGGGCCGTTCGGCACGATGAGAATGCCCTGCTCACCTGCGGCGATGGCGTTCTCGATGGCCTGGATCTGGCCCTCCTCGTCGCCGTCCTCGGCGCCCGCGGCGATGGTGAGGTCGACGTTCTCCTGCTCGGCGACCTCCTTCGCGCCGTCCTGCATGGCGACGAAGAACGGGTTGATCGAGTCCTTGGTGATGAGGGTGACGGCGACGGTCTCGCCGTCGCCGGACGTCGTGCCCCCGCCGTCGTCGTCCCCGCCACACGCGCCCGCCGTGAGCACGGTGGCGGCGGTGACGGCGACGACACCGGCGAACCGGGTCCGGCGCGGCCGGGATGTGGTCATGACGATTCCTCCTGAATGGCGCGGCTCACGGTTCGCTCACCTGCACGTCGTCGATCACGGCGGTGCCGTTGAACACGTTCAGGCCGAACTGGCCGCTGGTGATGGTGTCGTCGACGGCGTCGATGACGGGCTCCGCGGCGTCGTCGAGGTATACCCGGAGGCGCGGACCCACGGCCACCACTTTCAGGTGATACGTGCGCCCGAGCTCGACGGCGAGCGGGTAGGTGGCGATGTCGCGGCCGGGCCGCCACAGCTTGATCACGTTCGCGCGCGAGTCGACGTTGGCGGTGTAGTGCCGGCTGGCGTCGCGGTTGGAGCGGAACGTCAGGGCCGCCGCGGTGCCGGAGTTCAGCGTGACGTCGGCCTCGTAGGTGAAGTCGGTGCCGGTTGTGGTGTTGAGGTAGAACGCGTCGCCGCCGCTGGTGCCCTGCTTGCCGCCGGACACGTCGGACCAGACGCCGGAGTCGGTGTACCACTTGCCGCCGAGGTTCGAGGTCAGCGTCGACTCGCCGCCCCAGATCGAGCCGAGCTGGTGCACGGCGAGGTTCGTCAGCCGGACCCGGCCGTCGACGAACAGCTCCATGGCGTCGTCGCCGGGCATGCTGTCGAAGTTGACGTTGAGGCTGCGGTAGAGCCGGCCGTCGTTGCCGAAGATCTCCAGCTGGCCGCGGTCGACCAGCAGCCGCAGCCGCACCTTGCCGTCCTCCAGCGGCAGCGGGACGCCGTCCAGCGTCTGCGTCGCGGAGTCGTAGACCACCTCGTGGTCGAACCAGCCGTCCTCGCCGGTGCCGAGGCGGAACCCGAACCGCGACTCCGTCCGCCCGATGACCTCGAACTCGGCCTCGATCTCGACGGTGTCCATGTCGACCCCGTCGAGCAGCTCGGCCGCGCGGGGGCCGTCGAGCATGCGCGGCTTCCACGTCTGCGTGTCCGTGCGCAGGCCCTCGATCTCGCCGACCGGCGTGCTGAGCACCGTCGGCCGCCCGTCCACCGTCTCCAGCCGCATCTGCACCGGGAACGTCATGTTGCCGGTCCAGATCGTGCCGGCGTTGCCGGGCTGCCAGGCCATCGACACCACGCGGTCGTCGGGCAGGTTCATGAACGTCAGCCCGGCGTAGTACGAGCCGCCGAACTGGCTGTTGCCCTGGTTGAACCGCAGCGGCGTGGTCTGGTCGGTGCTGAACGTCGTGCCGTCCCACGCGCCGGTGACGTACTCGCCGCTCGCGTCGCTGAGCACCCACTGGACGTTGCCCGGGTCGCCGTCGAGCGGCATGGCGACGAAGTCGGGGCACTCGAACAGCCAGCCGGCCTGGTAGCGCGAGGCGAACGTCCAGGTCAGCAGGTCGTCGGAGGTGTAGAAGTTGACGCCGTTGCCGCCCTCGTCGGACCAGACGACCATGCCCCACGTGCCGGTCGCCTCGTCCCGGAACACCTTCGGGTCGCGGCTGGTGCCGGCGGGCTTCGCCACCGGGGTGCCGCCGTCGTAGGTCTGGAACGTGGACCCGCCATCGGTGGAGTAGAACACCGTGACGCCGTCGGTCCCGGAGTAGACGACGATCGGGTCGTCCTCGCCGTCCTTCAGCCCGCTGACGTTCTCGGTGTCGACCACGCCGCCGCCCGAGAACAGGTTGCCGGGGTGCACGCCGGGCTCCAGCGCGATCGGCTGCTGCTTCCAGTGCACGAGGTCGGTGCTGGTCGCGTGCCCCCAGTGCATGGTGTCCCACTGCAGGCCGTGCGGGTTGTGCTGGTAGTAGAGGTGGTACTCGCCGTCGTAGTAGAGCGGCGCGTTGACGTCGTTGATCCAGCCGCCGCGCGAGCTGAAGTGGAACTGGCCGCGGTTGTCCTCCTGGTAGTTGGTGACGGGGTAGGGGAACTCCGGGTAGTCCTGCACCGTCCCGGCCGAACCGGACTGCACCATCACGCCCGCGATGCCGGCGGCCGCGGCGAGTGTCGCCACGGCGGTCCGCACTCTCCTGCGCATACGTCCCAGCTCCCTTGCCAGTGATCGTCGTGGATGCGCTCTGACAACCTTGTCAGGGGAGTGTGGAGGTTCGTGCCGGGCGTGTCAATACTTGCTTTCTGCGGTGTTACGGGGCGATGATGCGGGCCGGCGAATCGGTCTGACAATGTTGTCAAAGGAGGGTTGCGGCGCGGGTTCCGCCGGGGCCGGCCGGTACTGTTCTCGATCGGAGGGGTCCATGACCGAACACGCCGATCCGGCGACCACGCCGTACCGGCCGCGTGCCACGCTGCGCGACGTCGCCGCCATGGCCGGTGTCAGCATGAAGACGGTCTCGCGGGTGGTCAACGGCGAGTCCGGGGTCACGCCGCAGAAGGTCGACGCCGTCCGGCTGGCCGTCAGCCGGCTCGACTACCGGCCGAACGTGTCGGCCAGCGCGCTGCGCCGGTCCAGCGGGCGCACCGCGGCCATCGGCACCGTGCTCGAAGACCTCGCGAACCCGTTCTCCAGCGTGCTGCTGCGCGCCGTCGAGGACGTCGCCAACGAGCGCCGGGTGCTCATCCTCGCCGGCAGCGTCGACGAGGACCAGCAGCGCGAGCGGGCCCTCGTCCGCGCGTTCACCGAGCGCCGTGTCGACGGCCTCATCATCGCGCCGGTCGGCGAGGACCAGGGCTACCTGCGCGCGGAGATGGAGGCCGGCACCCCGCTGGTGTTCGTCGACCGCCAGCCGCAGGGCCTGCTCGCCGACTGCGTCCTCTCCGACAACGAGGCCGGCGCCCGCGACGCCGTGCACCACCTGGCCGACGCCGGTCACCGCCGCATCGCCTACCTCGGCGACCTCGAGCTCATCCCGACCGCCCAGCAGCGCTTCGCCGGCTACCAGCGGGCGCTGCTCGAGCGCGGGCTGGCGTCCGCCCCCGCGCACGTCGTCCACGACCTCCACACCGTCGACGACGCCGCGCGCGCGACAACCGCGCTGCTGCGCCGTCCGGGCGACGACGCCCCGACCGCGCTGTTCGCCAGCCAGAACCTCGTCACCATCGGCGCCATCACGGCCCTGCAGGAGCTCGGGCTGGAACACCGCGTCGCCCTCATCGGCTTCGACGACTTCCCGCTGGCCGACCTCCTCCAGCCGCGGGTCAGCGTCATCGCGCAGGATCCCGCAGCCATGGGCCGGGCCGCCGCCGAACTGCTGTTCCAGCGGCTCGACGGCGACCGCGGCCGGTCGCGGCGGCTGCTGTTGCCGACGACGACGGTGCCGCGCGGGTCGGGCGAGATCGCGCCGGAGGCCCGGTGACGGCGGGCCTGGCGGTCGTCGTCGGCGAGGCGCTGACCGACGTCATCGTCGAGCGCGACGGCACCGAGGCCCGGCACCCCGGCGGCAGCCCGGCGAACGTGGCGTACGGGCTCGGGCGGCTGGGCCGGCGGACGGCGCTGGTCACCGAGCTGGGCGACGACGCCGACGGCGCCGCCATCCGCGCGCACCTCGCCTCGGCCGGCGTCGAGGTCCGCACCCAGGGCGCCGCCGCGCGGACGTCGTCGGCCGTCGCCCGCCTGGGCGCCGACGGGTCGGCGGAGTACCGGTTCGAGCTGACCTGGGACCTCGGGCCGGTCGCCGTCGCGGAGCCGCCGCTGGTGCTGCACACCGGCTCGCTGGCGACGACGGTCCAGCCCGGCGCGGCGGCGGTCGAGCGGCTGGCCCGCGACGTGCGGGCGGGCAGCACCGTCAGCTACGACCCGAACATCCGGCCGGACCTCATGGGCGGCGCCGGCGACCTGCGCGACCGGGTCGAGCGCCTGGTGGCCGGCAGCGACGTCGTCAAGGCCAGCGACCAGGACACCGCGTACCTCGCGCCCGGCCGCGCCGCGATCGACGTCGCCCGCGACTGGCTGCGGCTCGGCCCGGCGCTCGTCGTCGTCACGCTGGGCGGCGACGGCG
This sequence comes from Jiangella alba, assembly GCF_900106035.1. Classification (GTDB taxonomy): domain Bacteria; phylum Actinomycetota; class Actinomycetes; order Jiangellales; family Jiangellaceae; genus Jiangella; species Jiangella alba. The sequence continues at coordinate 160,127 of NZ_FNUC01000001.1, read as the reverse complement.
CGGTCGCCGTCACCGCCGGGGGAGAGGTGCACGTGCCCGCGGCCTCGGTCACCGTCGCGGACACCGTCGGCGCCGGCGACTCGTTCACCGCCGGCCTGCTCGACGGCCTCTGGGACGAGGGCCTGCTCGGCGGCGCCGCCCGGCCGCTGCTGCGCGCCGTTCCCGCCGCCGTCGTCGAACGCGTGGTGCGCCGGGCCACGCTCGCCGCCGCCGTCACCGTCTCCCGGGCCGGCGCCAACCCGCCCACGCGCGCGGAGCTGGACGCCGTCAGCCCGGCCTGATCAGGGCGCGAGCCGGCGGGCGCGGTCGAGCAGCAGCCGGCGCTCGCGGTCGTTGCGGGTCAGCTCGGCCGCCCGCTCGAACTCCGCGCGCGCCTCCTCGGGCCGGCCGAGGCGTTCCAGCAGGTCGCCGCGGACGCTCGGCAGCAGGTGGTAGCCGCGCAGCGCCGGGGCGCCGGCGATCTGGTCGAGCAGCTCCAGTCCCGCCTGCGGCCCGTACGCCATGCTCAGGGCGACGGCGCGGTTCAGCTCGACGACGGCGGTGCCGCTGACCCGGCCGAGCCGCTCGTACAGCGCGGCGATGGCGGCCCAGTCGGTGTCCTCGGCGCGGGCGGCGCGGGCGTGGCAGGCGGCGATCTCGGCCTGCAGCGCGTACGGCCCGGGCTGCTGGGCCAGCGCCGCCGACCGGTCCAGGGCGGCGAGGCCGCGGCCGATGCGGACGTGGTCCCAGCGGCCGCGGTCCTGGTCGCGCAGCAGCACCGGCTCGCCGTCGGGCCCGACCCGGGCGCGCAGCCGCGACGACTGCAGCTCCATCAGCGCGGACAGGCCGTGCACCTCGGGATCGTCCGGCACCAGCGTCGCCATGATGCGGCCCAGCCGGACCGCCTCGGCGCACAGGTCGGGCCGGGTCCAGTCGCCGCCCTCCGTGGCCGAGTACCCCTCGTTGAACAGCAGGTACACCACGCCGAGGACGGTGGTGAGCCGCGCCGCGCGGTCGGCGCCGGCCGGCTCGTCCAGGGCGGCGCCGGCCTCGGTGAGCGTCCGCTTGGCCCGGCCGACCCGCTGCGTGATGGTCGCCTCCGACGTCAGGTAGGCGCGGGCGATCTCGCGGCTGCTCAGCCCGCCGACCAGCTTGAGCGTCAGCGTCGTCTGCGCCTCGGGGGTCAGCGACGGGTGGCAGCAGACGAACATCAGCCGCAGCACGTCGTCCTCGACGTGGTCGACGGCGGCCGCGAAGTCGGGCTCGACGACGTCCGCGCCGCGGTCGCGGGCGATCGCCGCATAGAGGACGTCGCGGCGCTCGTGCCGCCGGTAGAGGTCGACGGCGCGGCGCTTGGCGATCGTCATCAGCCAGGCCGCCGGCCGGTCCGGGATGCCCGACCGCGGCCACGAGTCCAGCGCCGCGACCAGCGCGTCCTGCGCGAGATCCTCCGCCAGCCCGACGTCGCGGACGATCCGCACCAGCCCCGCCACCAGCCGCGTCGACTCCAGCCGCCAGACGGCCTCGACGGCGGCCCGGGTGGTCTCGTCGCTCACCCGTCGATGAGACCACCGGCGGCGACGGCGGGCAACCTCGCGGGTGCTACGCCCGCGGGAGGTCCGGATGCGGGTGGTCGGCGTCCTCGATCTGGCGCAGCTCGCATGATCCCTGCCAGCCGGGCCAGTGCCGCTGGTGCGCCCGCAGCAGCCGCCGACTCAGCTCGACCGCCTCCTCGCGGGACCGCACCTCGAGCACCGCGTACCCGCCGATCAGCTCCTTGGCCTCGGTGAACGGCCCGTCGACCGCGCTGATGCGGCCGTCGACCAACGACACGATGGCGCCGGCCGAGCTGGGCAGCAGCCCGCCCATGTCGACCAGCGCGCCGGACACGCTCAGGTCCTGCGCGAGCTCGCCGACCGCTTCGAACAGCTCCGGCGGCGGCGGGCCCGCCGGGTTGGGCTCCTCGGACCGGATGAGCGACATGAAGCGCATCGTGACTCCCTTCGTCGTCATGCTCTTGTGCTGTCGTCGAACGGGCGGCGCCGTTCCCGACACCGGTCAGCCGGCCGGATGGACCTCGAGGTCGGCGGTGTGCGGGTGGGTCAGCGCGCCCGGCCCGGTCCAGGACGTCCGGGCGATGCCGTCCGGCGAGTCGACGACGACGGCGAACCGGACCAGCCCGGCGTCGTCCACCGGCAGCGCCGCCCGCAGGTCGGCCGCGATGCGCAGCTCGTACGCCCCGTCCGCACCGGTCCGGGCCGCGGCGACCGGCCCGCCGGTGGCCGTCGGCCCGTCCGCCGGCTCGGCGACCAGCTGGACCAGCGCGTCCGCGACCGGCGTGCCGTCGGCGCGGGTGATCACGCCGCGCACGGCGACCGGTTCGGACAGCTCGGCGGAGTCGGAGGTGGCAGCCGTCGGCGTGGCGCCGGGCTCGTCCGGATCGGCGCCGGTGCAGCCGGCGACCAGCACGACCGCGACGACGGCGGCGGGCGTCCGGAGCGCCATGCCGACGAGTGTAGTGCGCTATGTTGGTTCTTGGACAAAAGTCCAGGAAGTTTTTTGAGTGAGGACGTGGGTATGACCTGGGTGTTCCTGGCGATCGCCATCGTGGCGGAGGTGACGGCGACGCTCGCGCTGCGGGCGTCGGAAGGGTTCACCAAGCTGGTGCCGAGCATCGTGCTGGTGGTCGGCTATCTCACGGCGTTCGCCATGCTGTCGTTCGCGCTCGACCGCGGCATGCGCGTCGGCATCGCGTACGGCGTGTGGGCGGCGGCCGGAGTGGCGCTGCTGGCGCTGATCGGGGCGGCATTCCTCGGCGAGTCGTTGACGACGGTGCAGGTGGGCGGCATCGCGCTGATCATCGGCGGGGTCCTGGCGCTGGAGCTGGGCGGTGCCCACTGACCCCGCGCGTGCGGCGGCGGACGGCCGGCGCACGCGCGGAGCCCAGACCCGGCGGCGACTCCTCGACGCCGCCATGCGCGTCGTCAGCCGCGACGGCCCGCAGGGCGTGACCCATCGCGCCGTCGCGGCCGAGGCGGGCGTATCGAAGTCGCTGGCCACCTACCATTTCGCCACCATCGAGGAGCTGCTGGTGGCCGCGTTGGTCGAGTGCACCGAGGAGTTCGCCCACGAGCTGGCCGAGTCGCTGCCCGCCACCTCCACCCCGGCCGGGCTGGCCCACTACTTCGCCGCGTCGTTCAACGCCGACCGCGAGGCGTGGCTCGGCTCGTACGAACTGCTCCTCCACGCCGCCCGCCGGCCGGCCTTGCGCGAGGCGGCGCTGGCCTGGCCCGCGTGGACGGCGCGGCTGGCCCGCCGCTACACCGACGACCCGGCCGCCGTCGACGCCTTCGTCGCCACCCTCGACGGCGCCGGCCTGCTGGCGCTGCTCACGGACGCCCCGCTCGACGCCGACCGGCTGGCGCGGCTGTTCGAGCGGATTCTGCTGCCGGGCAGAACGTCTCGCATGGTGAGAGCCGGGTCACGTTAACGAAACTGTAACCGGGCCGTTCCGGACCGGCCGGCGGTGCGACGGTGGACGAGAGGTGGTCTCGGACAGCGACCCGCACGCCCGGTGTCAGCGACCCGCCGCCGCCCCGGCGCAGCGGTGCCGCCGCTGGACGACGGGCCGGGCGTGTCAGACACGGGCCGCCGCGTTGTCAGAGACCGGACAACGAGCCCGGCGACAGCGGACAGTCGCTGTCCGCCCGGCCCGGAGCCGCATCGGCCGACATCGATGAGGACGCCGCCCCGAGCGGCGAGGCGCGGCGTTGACACTGGTCAGCGGCCCGGCCTCTACTGGCGGCCAGCCCCGGTCCGCCCACGACAGGCAGCCCGCAGCAGCCAGCCCTCGCAGCACAGCAGCCGACCCACAGAGAGGACGGAAGCAATGACGCTCCCACCCATGGCAGGCCGTCCGAGAGCAGGCCGCCGCGGCATCCAGGCCGGCATCGCGCTCTGCGTGGGCGCCACCCTGGTGGCCTGCGCCGGCAGCGCCGACCCCGAGGAGTCCGCCGACGGCGGCGGCGACGCGCAGACGGTGTCGTTCCGCTCCTGGAGCCCGATCGAGCAGACGACGCGGCAGATGATCGACACCTTCACCGAGGCGAACCCGGACGTCACCATCGACTCGACGATCTTCAACTACCCGGAGTACATCGTCGACCTGCAGACGCGGGCGTCGTCGGGGACGATGCCGGACATCGTCGGGTTGCAGCCGGGCGCGCTGACGCAGCAGTACCGCGAGAAGCTGATGCCGCTGGAGCAGTGCGCGGCCGACACCTGGGGCGACGACTGGGAGAGCAGGTTCCACCCGGTCGGCCTCGAGCAGGCCCGCATGGGCAACCCCGACGGCGACGAGCACTACTACGCGCTGCCGCTGCTGGTGCAGACGGTGAACCTGTGGGCGAACTCGGAGCTGCTCGACGCTGCCGGGGTCGAGCCGCCGGCGACGTGGGACGACCTGAAGGCGGCCGTCGCGACCCTCGGTGACGCCGGCGAGGCGGCGCCGTTCCTGCTGCCGGCGAAGGACGCCTGGCTGCGCAACGTCGTGTTCCTGCAGATCGCCAACAACCTCGAGCCGGGCCGCGTCTACCAGGCCGAGAACGGCGAGGTCGCGTGGACGGACGCGCGCATCGTCGAGGCGTTCGACTACTGGGGCAAGCTGTTCACCGAGGGCATCGCGCAGGACGGCGCGCTCGCGCTCGACTCGTACCCCAACGGCGTCAACCAGTTCGAGGCCGGCAACGCGGCGATGATCCCGCTCGGCGCCTGGTGGATCCAGCAGTCCGACCCGTCGAAGACGGAGATCGCGCCGCTGTCCGAGGGCATGTCCGGCTACGAGCCGTTCCTGTTCCCGACGCTGCCCGGCGGCGCACCGGAGTCGCAGCTGGTCGGCGGCATCGACGTCGCGCTGGGCATCTCCGCCGACGCGGCCAACCCGGACCTCGCCTGCGAGGTGCTCACCGACTGGATCGCCGGCGACGGCGGCCAGGTGCTGATCAACACGTTCAACGACCTGCCCGCGGTGACCGGACTGGACCCGGAGGAGTTCACCAGCGACAAGCAGGAGCAGATCTGGAACCAGCTCACCCAGGACTGGATGCCGAACGTGCAGTGGTCGCGGTACTTCGAGAGCCCGGAGATCGACACCGCCGTCGCCGACGCGCTCGCCGGCGTCGCCGCCGGTCAGCTGACCCCGCAGCAGGCCGCCGAGTCGGTGCAGGCCGTGCAGGACCAGCAGGGCTGATGGCCGCGTCGACGTCCCACGTCCCGGCGACCCGAACCCCCCGGGTCGCCGGGGCCGGCCGGCGCCACCCGGCCGGCCGGCTCACCCGCGAACGCCTGGTGGCGCTGGGCTTCATCGCGCCGGCGGTCGTGCTGTTCGCCGTGTTCGTGGTGTACCCGATCGCCTTCAACGTCCAGTCCAGCCTGCTCGACTGGGACGGCGTCAGCACCGGCACCCCGGTGGGCCTGGCCAACTACCGCGACCTGTTCGCCGACCCGACGTTCCACACGACGCTGCGGAACTCGGCGTTCTGGATCGTGCTGACGATCGTCCCGCAGGCCGTGCTCGGCTTCGCGCTGGCCTGGCTGCTGAACACCCGGCTGCGCGGCCGGACGGTGTACCGGACGCTGTTCTTCCTGCCGGCGGTGCTGTCGCCGGTGGTCGTCGGCATCGTGTGGCAGCGGCTGCTGGACCCGTTCAACGGCGTGCTCGCGCAACTCGGCCGCGCCACCGGGATCGACCTGCTGACACGGTCGTACCTGTCGGACCCGTCGACGGCGATCTTCGCGGTGATCGTGGTGAACGTCTGGATGTGGACGGGGTTCTCGATGCTCTTCTACCTCGCCGGGCTGCAGTTGGTCGACCACAGCGTCGTCGAGGCGGCCCGCATCGACGGCGCGACCGGCTGGCAGCTGATCCGCCGCATCGTGCTGCCGCTGCTCAAGCCGACGCACCTGGCGCTGCTGTTGCTCGGCATCATCGGCTCGCTGAAGACCTTCGAGCTGGTGTGGGTGCTCACCGAGGGCGGCCCGAACCACGCGTCCGAGCTGATGCCGACGTACCTGTTCAAGCAGGCGTTCCAGCTGCAGTCGTTCGGCTACGGCGCCACCATCGCGGTCGTCCTGCTGGTCGTCGCGGTCGGCTCGTCGCTGGCGATGCTGCGCACGTTCGGCTCCGGCTTCATCACGGGAGACCGCTCATGAGGCGCCGCATACGTGACGTGGACGCGCCGCCGCGCTGGGCGCACTGGGTGCTCGGCCCGCTCGTGGTGCTGTGGATGATCCCGGTCGTCATGGTCATCGGCATCTCGCTGCTGCCGACGTCGAACCCGTCGACGACGGGGCTCGGGCTGGTGCCCGAGGAGCCGACGCTGCGCAACTACGTGACGATCTTCGAGACCAACCCGATCGGCCGGCACCTGGTGAACAGCCTGCTGGTGTCGGTGCCGTCGATCGTGCTGGTGCTGCTGCTGGGGTCGATGACGGCGTTCGCGCTGGCCCGGCTGCGGGTGCCGTTCAAGGGCGTGGTGTTCGTCGGCCTGATCCTGGCGCTGGTGCTGCCGATGGCCGGCGTCGTGACGGCGATGTTCAAGATCCTGCAGGGGCTCGGCCTGTACGACAACCTGCTCGGCCTCGTGCTCGCCTACACCGCGCTGGGGCTGCCGTTCGCCGTCATCATGATCCGCACCACCTACCTCGCCATCCCGGACGAGACGTACGAGGCGGCGCTGGTGGACGGCTCGTCGACATGGACGATCTTCTGGCGCATCTACTTCCCGCTCGGCAAGGCGGCCGCCGCCGTCGTCGTGGTGTGGCAGCTGATGATGAGCTGGAACGACTTCCTGCTGCCGCTGGTCGCGATCGGCGACAACGACCTCAAGCCGCTCACGCTGGTGCCGCTGGCCTACCGCGGCATCTACCTGAGCCAGCCGGGCGCGCTGTTCGCCGTGCTGGTGCTGATCTCCGTGCCCATCGTGGTGGTGTACCTGTCGGTGCAGCGCTATCTGGTCAACGGGCTGGCGGGGTCGGTCAAGTGAGCTTCCTGGGCATCGACCTCGGCACGACGGGTTCGCGGGTCGCGGCGTACGACGCCGACGGCCACGAGCTGGCGGCGCGCTCGCAGCGCACGGCGGTCGTCCGCCCGGCGCACGGCCGCGCGGAGATCGACGCCGACGCCGTCCGGGCCGCGGTGGTCCGGCTGGTCGGCGAGGTCGTCGCGGACCCGGCCGTCGTCGCGGACCCGGTCGAGGCGCTGTCGTTCGCGACGCTCGGCGAGGCGATCGTGCCGGTCGGGCCGGACGGCGCCGCGCTCGGGCCGGCGCCGCTGAGCATGGACCAGCGCGGCGCGGCGTCGGCGGAGAAGCTGGCGGCCGCGCTCGGCGACGAGCACGTCCAGCGGCTCACCGGCCAGCCGCTGCACCCGATGTTCTCGGTGCACAAGATCCACGAGCTGCTGCCCGGCGGCGCGCTCCCGGCGGCCGTGCGGACGGTCGACGACCACGTGGCCGGCTGGTTCGGCGCGGCCCCGGCGATCGACCTGACGATGGCCGCGCGGACCGGCGCGTACGACGTGGGCGCCGGGCGCTGGTCCGACGAGATCCTCGGCGCGCTGGACGTCCCGGCGGCGCTGCTGTCCGAGCCGGTCCCGGCCGGCACGGTGATCGGCGCGGTGACGGCGGACGCGGCCGCGGCGACCGGGCTGCGTCCGGGCACTCCGGTCGTCGCCGGGGTGCACGACCAGGCCGCCGCGTTCCTCGGTGGCGGTGGGCGGGCGGGGGAGCGGTCGGTGTTCTCCTTCGGCTCCAGCGACTGCCTCACCGCCGGGACGGCGCGGCGGCCGGCGACGCTGCTGGGCACCGGCCTGGCGACGTACCCCGTCGGGCCGGACCTGTGGGTGACGCTGGCCGGGACCGCGGCGGGCGGGTGGGCACTGGACTGGTTCGCCTCGCTCGTGCACCACGACCGCGTCGACCCGTGGGCGTCGCTGTTCGACCTGACGGCGACGCCGCCGCCCGCGCTGCTCGTCCTGCCGTACCTCGCCGGGTCCGGCACGCTCGACAACGACCCGAAGGCCCGCGGCGCGCTGCTCGGGCTCACGCTGGAGACGACGACGGCGCAGGTCGCGCGGGCGTTCGTCGAGGCATCCGGGTACGAGCTGGCGAAGATCCGGGCCGCGCTGGCCGAGCGCGGCATCGCCGGCACGGACGTGTACGCCGTCGGCGGCGGGTCGGCCAACCACAGCGCCCTGCAGGCCCGGGCCGACGCCGCCGGGCTGCGGCTGCGTGCCGTCACGAAGGAGGCGTCCAGCCGCGGGGCCGCGCTGCTGGCCGCCGTCGGCGTCGGTGTGCACGACGGCGTCGGCGCACTGCCCGCGCCCCCCGTCCTGCACGACGCCCGGCCCGAACCCGAGCACACCGCCTGGTACACGCGCCAGCGCGAGACCTTCGGCAGCCTCTACCCGCTGCTGCGGACCGTCAACGATTCGTTCACCGCTCTCGAGGAGACCGCATGACCACGCTCGACACCTTCGACCTGCAGGCCGCCCGGGAGAGCGTGCTCGCCTACTGCCTGGAGTCGGTCGCACTGGGCCTGAACTTCAACACGCAGGGCAACATCAGCGTCCGCATCCCCGGCACGGAGACGTTCCTCATCACCCCGACCGACCTCGAGTACGACCGGATGAGCCCGGACGACCTCGTCGTCGTCGACGAGGACGCCAACGTCGTCGACGGGCCGCTGCAGCCGTCGTCGGAGGTGACGGTGCACCTGGCGGTGTACGCGGCGCGGCCGGACGTGCAGGCGATCGTGCACACCGAGCCGACCTTCGCCAACGTGTTCGGCGTGCTCGGCGAGCCGATCCGCGGCGCTCTCGTGAACATGGTCATCTACACCAAGGGTGACGTGCCGATCATGCCGTTCGCGCTGAGCAACTCCACCGAGTTCGGCGTCCAGATGGCCGAGTACCTGAAGGACCGCAACGCCGTCGTGTGGGCCAACCACGGGCTGCTCACCGTCGGGCCGAACCTGCGCGACGCGTTCAAGACGACGGTCGCGGTGGAGAGCGCGGCGAAGGTGCTCACGCACGCCCGCGCGATCACGTCCGACCCGATCGTCCTCGACTACGCCTCGCTCGGCATCACGCACACGCTGTGACGCCGGCGCCGTCAGCCGAGCACGTTGCGGGCGGCGTCGAGCGGGATACAGCCGCAGGTGGTGCCGTAGGCGATGTCGTAGTCGATCTCCAGCAGCCGCGGCGGCAGCCCCGGGTTGTTGATGCGCTCGGTGAGCAGCTGCACCACCCGCGCCGCCAGCGTCGTCGCCGGCGCCACCGCGTTGGTCGGGACGATGCCGGTGGTGCCGACGCCCGGGATCTGGTCGAACGTCGTCAGCACGATGTCGGACGGGATCTTCAGCCCGAGCCGGACCGCCGCCGACAGCACGCCCCAGAACATCAGGCTGTTCGTCGACAGCACCCCGAACGGCGGCTCCAGCGTCCGGAACAGCGCGTACGCGGCGGTCTCGGCCTCCTCGGCCGTCGTCAGGCCGGCCAGCACGTGGTTCTCCGTCCCCGTGCGGCCCACCACCCGGTGGAACGCGGTGTGCCGGTTGCGCAGCGTCGACACGCCGAGGTTGCCGGCCACCAGGCAGACCCGCTGCACGTGGTGCTGCTCGATCATGTGCAGCGTCAGCGACTCCGCCGCCCGGCGGCTGTCGGGCAGCACGTGGTCGACCAGCCCGCGCACCGACGGCACCGTGCGGTCGACGACGACGGTCGGGATCTGCTGGGCGAAGTCCGGCAGGCCCGGCGCGCCGGTCGGGAAGATCACCAGGCCGTCGACCTCGAGCCGGCGGTACGCCAGCAGGATCTCCTCCTCGATGTGCAGGTCGTCGTCGGAGTCGCTGGACACCAGCGTGGGGCTGACGGTGGCCAGCCGCTCCTGCAACGCCCGGCTGACCGCCGCGAAGTAGTCGTTGCGCACGTCCGGGAAGATCAGCCCGACGACACCCGTGCGCCGCTTGCGCCCGCGCGGGCGGCCCTCGCCGCCGGCGCCGAGCTCCTCGATGGCGGCCTCGACCGCCTGCCGGGTGGCCGCGGCGACGTGCGGCTCGGCGTTGATGACCCGCGACACCGTCTTGACGGACACGCCCGCGCGGGTCGCGATGTCGGCCAGGCGCAGGGTGCGCCCGCCGGCTCCCGTCACGTGCGGACCGTCCACTGCACCGCCCCCGTCTTCTCCCGATTCACGTCCCCGGAGCTGCCATGACGCTCGTCACGAACCGTACCCTGCTCGACGTCGCCGCCGGTGCCGGATTCGGCGTGGGCGCCTTCAACGTCGCCGACCTGACCATGGCGCAGGCCGTGCTGGACGCGGCCCGCGCGACCGACTCGCCGGTGATCGTCGAGACCCTGGCCGGCTCGCACCCGTCCGGGTCCGACACGGTGTTCTGGGGGCTGCTGCTCCGGCTGATCGACGAGTACCCGGAGGTGCCGGTCGCGCTGCACCTCGACCACGGGCCGACGTTCGAGACCTGCGCGCGGGCGATCTCGGCGGGGTTCACCAGCGTGATGATCGACGGGTCGCTGGACGCGGCCGGCCGTCCGGCGTCGTTCGCCGCGAACGTCGCGGTGACGCGGGAGGTGGTGGCGTACGCGCACGCGCGCGGCGTCTCCGTCGAGGGGGAGCTGGGCACCATCGGCGGCTCCAAGGACGGGACGGCGCGCGCGGAGATCGTGCTGGCCGACCCGTCCGAGGCGGCGGCGTTCGTCGCGGCGACGGGGGTCGACGCGCTCGCCGTCGCCGTCGGCACGTCGCACGGCGCGTACAAGTTCTCCGCCCCGCCGGACGGGCCGATGCTGCGGCTGGACCTCGTCGCCGCCATCGCCGCCGTCGTCCCCGCCACCCACCTCGTCCTGCACGGGTCGTCGTCGCTGCCGTCGCCGCTGCGGTCCCGGGTGAACGCGGCCGGGGGCACCGTGCCGTCGTCGTGGGGCGTGGCGGACGAGGAGAAGGTGCGGGCGATCGAGCTGGGCGTCCGCAAGATCAACCAGGGCATGGACCACTACCTCGCCTACACCGCCGGCGTCCGCGAGGCGCTCGCCGCCGATCCCGCCTGCGTCGACCCGGCGGTCTACCTCGCCGCCGGCCGCGAGTCGGCGCAGCGGCTGCTGGAGGAGCGCATGGTGCTGTTCGGCCAGGCCGGCCGGGCGCCGCTCTACCGCTGAGGAGCGCCCGCGCGCGGCGGATCGCGGGACGAATCGGACATTGACCTGTCTCCGTGCACGCCGCTACTGTGCCGCCACAAGTGTCTATCTGTCTATACCGCTAGACAACTGGGAGGCACGATGAGCACCTTCACCCGCCGCGCCCTGGTCACCGCGGCGAGCGCCGCCACCGCCGGCGCCGCGGCCGGCGTGGTCGCCACCGCCCCGGCGGCCGCGGCCGCACGGCCGAGCCCCAGGAGCGTCTTCGCCGTCGGGGAGTTCGAGAGCACGATGAGCCCGGCCGGCACCGGCGCGGCCAACGCGAGCGCGTTCATGGCCGACGTCGCCGCCGCGGACGGGCGGCAGATCGTGGTGCCGCCCGGCACGTACACGGTCGGCCAGGTCGCCGTCACCGGCGAGACGATCAACGTCCGGTTCATGCCGGGAACGCTGCTGGTCCCGGACGCGAGCCTGCACGCCGTCGGCCCGGCCGGGAAGTGGTTCCAGGCCACGAACTGCGACACCCGGCTGTACGGGCTGGTCGTCGACGCTCAGAACATCCCCGAGGGCTGCTGGCGCTCCGACGGCGGCGAGCTGCGCATGTACGACACCCGCCTGGCGAACCTCGGCTTCCTCGACCTCGCCGGCAACTCGACGTCGCTGGGCACGTTCGGCGTCACCGCCAAGGGCGTCGCCGAGCTGATCGTCGACGGCTACGTGGGGCGCGACTTCGTCGGCCGCAAGGACGGGACCTTCGCCAACCAGGCCGGCAAGGTGAACCACCTGTTCGTCTACGAGTGCGAGCGGGTGACGGTGCGCAACGTCACCGCGTCGGGCGGCTCGGGCGAGGACAACGACTTCGTGCACCTGCTGGACCAGCGGGCCACGCCCACCATGCACGGCACGTTCGAGAGCTGCCACTTCGCCTACAACGGGCAGACCCGCCGGTGCATGAAGTTCCAGGGCGGCAACTGGAGCCTGCGCGACATCCACTGCTACCCGGGGCCCGACTTCGTCGCCGTCGGCCCGGACACCGACGTGGGCGAGCAGAACCTCAACTGCGTCGACTTCGCCGGCTCGATGGGCGGCACCGTCCGGCTGTCCGGCAGCTTCATCGACGCGACGGGGTACGTCGTCGGCGTCTCGCACACCATCGGCCCGCTCGGCAAGGTGATCGTCGACCACACGACGATCGTCGGCGGGCGCAGGCACGCGATCCGCACCAACCCGGAGGCGCCCGAGGTCCCGCAGGACCTGCTGACGATGGGGTTCTACGCCGCGCCGTCGGAGAACGAGAGCGAGCTGCGCAACTGCGTCGTCAAGGGCTTCTCCCGCGCCATCGTCGTGCAGGGTCAGCGCAACCGCGTGGTCGGCAACACCGTCGAGGACCCGGCGGAGCTGTGGTTCCAGGGCGGCAGCTCGCTGGCCCGCGACTTCCTGGAGCTGTCTGGCAACAAGGTCTACACCCGCACGCCTGGGGCGCTGTCGCTGCAGGGGCGCTGCGCCCGGGTCGACAACTTCGGCAACCTCGAGATCTACGACAACACCCTGCTGCGGGTGATGCGGATCGACCCCGGCAACGTGCTCGTCCCCGAGAACACCGAGCACTCGACGATCTTCATCGACCTGCTCAACGCGGCCGCGACCGGGTTCGCCCGCAACAACCGCGCGCCGGCCGGCACCACGCCCGTGCGGACCGGCGCCACCGGCGTCGCGCTCTACCAGAACCAGGGCCACCACCTGCGCCCGCTGGTCACCACGACCGACGTCGGCAACATCACGGTCGGCGAGGACAACCTGCACACCCACGCGATCCCCCCGTACAACCTCAACACCGCCGGCGCCGCCGTCCGCACCACGTTCACCGGCACGACGGCGCCCAGCGCGAACCCGAAGACGCTGCGGGTGTACGTCGGGCCGGTCGCGGTCATGACGAAGTCGCTGACACCGGGCATCGAGGGCGCCTGGCAGGCCGAGATCGTGCTGATCGCGACATCGCCCGGCAACCAGCGCTACACGGTGAAGCTGCTCGAGTGCGACACCGCCGGCTCCGGCGCGCCCACCGTCGCCGGAGTCGCGACCGGCGCGACCGCGCTGCCCAGCAACGCCCAGATCATCGTCAAGACCACGGCCGAGGCGGTCATCAGCAACGACGTGGTCGCCCAGGTCGGCGTCTCGGAGTCGCTCGAGGGCCGGCACTTCGTCTTCACCTGAGTCCGAGGAGAACCCCGCTCATGCCACGTCTCGCCCGCCGGGTCCTGACGTTCGCCGCCGCCGTCGCCCTCGTGGCCGGCGGCGCGGCGAGCGCCCCGGCCGCTCCGGTCGCCCCCGCCGCTCCCGCCGCTCCCGCCGCCGGCCTCACCGAGGTCGGCACCCCCATCACCAACGTCGCCATCGACAAGGTCGCCTACGGCACACTGCCCGACGGCACGCCGGTGATCTACACCGTGCTGCTCGGCTCCGGCACCACCAGCCTGCACGTCATCGACGTGCGCGAACGCCGATCCATCCGGTCGGTGCGGCTGCCCGGCGCGATCGGCTCGCGCGACCTCGCGGTCGCGCCCGACGGCACCCTGTACATCGCGACCTTCCAGCAGGGCCGCCTCTACTCCTACGACTACGCGACGGACACCCTGACCGACGTCGGCCGCCCGTCGAGCGCCGTCACGTACCTGTACGGGCTGGGCATCCACCCGGACGGGACCGTGTTCTTCGGCGGCTACCCGACCGGCCAGCTGTTCGCGTACGACCCGGACGACGGGACCTTCCGCGACTACGGCAACCTCTCGCCCGACTCCCAGTACCTGCGCAGCGTCGTCGTCTGGGGCGACGCCGTCTACGCCGGACTGGGCACGCAGAAGGCGCGGCTGGTCCGCGTCGACATCGGCTCCGGCGCCGTCACCGACATCGCGCTGCCGCCGCCCTACGACGCCGAGCACGAGGTCAACCAGGTCACCGTCCGCAGCGACATCGCCTACGTGCACCTGACGGCGTCGCGGACGATGCTCCGCTACGACCTGCGCGCTCGGACGTGGCTGGCGCCGCTCGGGCCGGCCGGCGGTCTGGACGTGTCACCCGTCGCGCCGATGCGCAAGGAGGTCTACTTCGTCGGTACGAACGGCCGGCTGAACGCGTTCAGCACGCTGACCGGACGGACCCGCGAGACCGGGGCGTTCCCGTCGATGTTCACGTCGCGCGGGTTCGCCTGGATCGACCTGGACGAGCCCGGATACCCGGGCGAGTCGCTGGTGATGACCGACTACATCGGCCGGCTCTGGGTGCACAACCCGCGCACCGGCCAGTCGCGCGTCGACCAGCTGGAGATCACCGGCGAGCCGGTACACATCCGTTCGCTCGGGGTCGGGCCGGACGGCCGGGTCTGGGCCGGCGGGCTCGGCTCCGGCGGGCTCTCGTCGTACGACCCGGCGACCGGTGAGCTGGCGCAGGTGCCGCGCGGCACCGTCGGGCAGACCGACGAGATGCTGCGGGTCGGCTCCGACCTGTACCTCGGGACGTACCCGGCGGGGACGGTGCTGCGCTACCGGCCGTCCGAGCCGTTCGCGTGGGGCAGCAACCCCGGCCCCGTCGCGAACCTGGCGGCGCAGGGGCAGGACCGGCCGATGGCGCTGGCGTCGGCGGCCGGCCGCGTCGTCATCGGGACGGTGCCGAACTACGGCCAGCTGACCGGCGCGATCAGCGTCTACGACCCGGCGACGGGATCCGTCTCGGTGGACCGCGGCGTGGCCGGGACCGGCAGCGTCGTGTCCGCGGTCGCGATCGGCGACGTCGTCTACGCGAGCACGTCCAAGTGGGCCGGCCTGGGCATCGTCCCGCCGGACGACGACGGCCGGGTGTTCGCGTACGACCCGGTGACGCGGACGAAGCTGTGGGAGGTGACGCCGTACCCCGGGCTGCCCGCGGTCACGGAGCTGGCGGTGTCGCCGTCCGGGACGCTGTGGGGCCTCACCCTGGGCCGGCTGTTCGAGCTGGACCCGTCGACGCGGCAGGTGGTGCGGGAGATCGCGGTGCCGGCCGAAGACTGGATCAACGTTGATCATGTCTGGTCCGAGGGTCAACGTCTCGTCGTGTTGATGGACGGCACCGTGTATGCCGTCGTGGGTGGTCAACTGTTGCGCGCGGACCCGTCGACCGGCGCCGTCACCACGGTGACGTCGGGCGTGTCGGCCGTCGTGCTGGGCGACGACGGCGCGCTGTACCTGTCGAAGGGCGCGGTGCTGCACCGGCTGGTGCCGTGAGCGGGTTCGTCATGACGGTGCTCGGTCCGGCCGATCCGGCCGGGCTGGGCGCCGTCGACGCGCACGAGCACCTGTTCCTGCGCTCGCCGGCGCTGCCGGGCGACGACTTCGGCGCCGTCGACGCGATGACCGCCGAGGTCGAGACCGTCCAGGCGGCCGGGATCGGCGCGATCGTCGATCTGACGCCGGTCGGGCTCGGCCGGTCGGTCACCGGGCTGGCGTCGGTCAGCCGGGCCACCGGGGTGCACATCGTCGCCGCGACCGGCTACCACCGCGACGCGCACTACCCGTCCGGCCACTGGGTGTACCGCGAGCCGGCGCAGGTGCTGGAGGAGGTCCTGGTCACGGATCTGACCAGCGGCATCGACGAGCGCGACTGGCAGGGACCGCGCCCGTCGCCGTCGTCGCACCGGGCCGGGATCGTCAAGCTCGGCGCCTCCTACCAGCGCCTGTCGCCGGCCGAACGGGTGCGGCTGTCCGCCGGCGCGTCGGCGGCGCGGCGGACGGGCGCGCCGGTCGCCGTCCACTGCGAGATCGGGACCATGGGGCCGGAACTGCTCGACCTCCTGGCGGCGGACGGCGTCCCGGCCGGGCGGGTGCTGCTGGCGCACCTGGACCGCAATCCCGACGCCGGGTTGCACGCCGAGCTGGCCGCGCGCGGCGCGTACCTGCTCTACGACACCGTCGGGCGGATCAAGTACCGGCCGGACTCCGTGCTGCTGGACCTCGTCGAGCGGATGGTCGCCGCCGGGTTCGGCGACCGCCTGCTGCTCGGCACCGACGTCGGGCGGCGGTCGCAGCTGCGTGCCTACGGCGGCGGACCGGGGATGGCCGTGCTGGGGGAGACGTTCGTGCCGCGGCTGCGGTCCGTGGTGGGGACGGAGGCGGTGGACGCGATCCTGCGCACGAACGCCGCTGCCGCCCTGACCTGGACCGACTAGATGACCTATTCCAAGTGGTCGCGCGCGTGTCATGAGCCGGTGACGTGGGCGAGGGTGTCCAAGATCAGTTTGTGAGAACAAACCTGGACACCCTCGCGACTGCACTGTACGTGACGGTCGATGACCTGTTGATCGATTCTCCGCACCTGGCGCCGTGGCGGCCCAGGGTCGGGATCGAGCCGAGGATCAGCGACGCGGAGTTGGTGACGCTGGCGGTGATGCAGGCCCTGCTGGGGTTCACCTCTGAGGCTCGCTGGCTGCGCTACGGACGCGCTCACCTGCGGCATCTGTTCCCATACCTGCCCCAGCAGCCCGGCTACAACAAGCGGCTGCGGCGCCTCGGCGCCACGATCGCCCAGCTGGTCGGGGTGCTGGCCCGGGACACGAGCATGTGGACCGATGACGTCTGGGTGGCCGATTCCACCCCGGTCGAGTGTGCCCGATCACGGGAGACGGCGCGGCGCTCGGACCTGGCCGGGTGGGCCGAGTACGGCTACTGCGCCTCGCATTCGAGGTTCTTCTGGGGACTGCGGCTGCACCTGCTGTGCACACTGCACGGCCTGCCGGTCGGGTTCGCCCTGACCGGCGCGAAGGCCGACGAACGCCAGACGCTGCTCGGGATGCTCGATGCCGACCCCGAGCTCACCGGTCCCGGGCGGGCCGGGCAGATCGTGATCGCGGACAAGAACTACTACGGCCGCGAGTTCGAGACCACCCTCACCGACGCCGGCGTGGACCTGCTGCGCCCGGCCCGCAAAGGCGAACCCCAGCGGGCCGGGACCGAGTTCTTCAAACCGTTGCGGCAGGTCATCGAGTCGATCAACGACACCCTCAAGGGCCAGCTCGATCTCGAACAGCATGGCGGACACACCCCGGCCGGAGTGTGGGTCCGCGTCACTCAACGCATCCTGGCCCTCACCGCGGCAATCTGGCACAACGACCACACCGGTCAGGCGACCAAGCGATCCCTCCTGGCCTACGACCACTGACCACCTTGGAATCGGTCATCTAGGGGGCCGGGGGCCGGGGCCGAGGGCCGGGGGCCGGGGCCGAGGGCCGGGGGCCGGGGCCGAGGGCCGGGGTGGCGCGGCCGGGCACCCCTAGCCGGGCTGGCGGAGCAGCTCGATGTCGAACAGGTAGCGGCCGCCGACATAGCGGGACTCGGTGAACTCCAGCGGCTGGTCGGCCTGGTCGTGGATGGTGCGCTGCTCGATCAGCAGCGGCGCGCCGGTGGGCACGTTCAGCCACTGCGCCTCCTGCACGTCGGCGGCCGCCGCCGTCAGCGTGCCGACCGCGCGTGTGGGCGTCCGTCCGATCGCCTCCAGTGCCACGAACAGCGACGTCTCCTCCAGGTTCGCCTCGAGGACGCCCGCGCAGACGGCCGGCAGCCGGACGTTCTCGACCGCCATCGGGACACCGTCGGCCAGCCGGAGCCGCTGGATCGCGACCACCAGCCCGCCGACCGGCAACTGCAGCGCGACGACCTCGTGGTCGGTGCCCGCCCGGACCCCCGACTGGAGCAGGCGCGACCCCGCCTTCAGCCCGCGGCGGCGCATCTCGTCGGTGAACGACAGCAGCGTGTTGATGCGCCGGTGCACGGGCGTCTGCGCGACGAACGTGCCGCGGCCGGAGACCCGGTACAGCAGGCCGTCGGCGGCGAGGCGCTGGACGGCCTGGCGCGCGGTCATGCGGCTGACGCCGAAGCGCCGGCACAACTCCGCGTCGGACGGCAGTGGGTCGCCCGGCTGGGCCTTCGCGATCAGCTTGCGCAGCTCGCGCTCGATGATCACGTACGCGGGCGGTGTGGTCGTCTTCATCCGGTCCCCGTCAGTCAGTGGTTGACGAACTCACTAGCAGTATAGATACTCTGCCTATCTAGACAGCCAGTCAGGTTGCATTTCCCCCGAAGGTGGAGTGGCGTGCGGGTACTCGGCATCGACGTCGGCGGCACCACGGTCAAGTGGGTCGTCCTCGACGTGCCCGCCGGCCGTGACGTGCCGGCCGGTCGCGTCCTCGCCCGCGGCGCGCTCCCGACCGCCGGTTCGCCCGTGGCCGTCGCCGCCGACCTGGCCGCGCTGGTGGACGCCGCCGATGCGGCCGCCGACCGCGCGAGTGTGTCCAGGTCGTCCTCGGGCCGTCCGGTCGCCGTGGGCACAGTGGCTGCGAGGACGATCGTGGCGGACCGGACGGCTGCCGGCGCGGGCCGTCACCCGGAGTCCGGCGGCGGGCGGATCGCGGCGATCGGCGTCGGCGTGCCGGGTCACGTGGACCGGCGGAGCGGGGTGGTGCTGTTCGTCCCGAACCTCGCCGGAGCCTGGCCGGGCTACCCGCTCGCCGGCACCCTGCGCGCCGCCACCGGGCGGCCCGTCACCGTGTTGAACGACGCGCGGGCGTTCTGCCTGGCCGAATGGCGACTCGGCGCGGCCCGCGGCCACGACGACGTGCTGTTCCTGACGCTGGGCACCGGGGTCGGCGGCGGCGTGGTCAGTGGCGGCAGGCTGCTGACCGGCCCGGACGACCGGCTGGGCGAGATCGGCCACCTGACCTACGACCGCGAGGGCCCGCGGTGCGGCTGCGGCCACCGCGGCTGCCTCGAGACCTATGCGAGCGCCACCGCGATCGCCCGCGCCGCCGGCCGGGCCACCGCCGCCGCCGTGTTCCTGGCGCCCGCCGACCCGCGGGCCGATGCGGCGGTCGTGCGGGCGGGCCGGGCCATCGGCGAGACGATCGCCAGCCTGTGCGCCGTCCTCCCCGCGGACCTGCTGGTCATCGGCGGCGGGGTCGCGGCGGGGCTGCCTCGGCTGCGCCCGCCCATCGAGGCCGCACTCGCCGGACGACGCGAGTTCATCGGCATGGTCGACGTCGTCGCGGCGGGGCTGGGACCCGACGCGGGAGCCGTCGGCGCGGCACTTGCGGCAGCACTGACGACGACGGACGGAGGTGGACGTGAGCTGGATCAGGCGAGCGCATGAGGTGCTCGACACCATCGCGCGGACGCAGGGTGAGGCCATCGAGACGGCCAGCCGCTTCTGCGCGGACTCGATCGGCGGCGGCGGGGTGGTGCACACGTTCGGCACCGGTCACTCGCGCATCCCGGTCGAGGAGCTCTTCCCGCGCTACGGCTCGTATCCCGGCTTCCACCCGATCGTCGAACTGTCCATGACGTTCCACACCCAGGTGGTCGGCGCGAACGGCCAGCGGCAGGCGATGTTCATCGAGCGGGTCGAGGGCCTCGCCGAGCAGATCCTGGCCA
This sequence comes from Jiangella alba, assembly GCF_900106035.1. GTDB lineage: Bacteria > Actinomycetota > Actinomycetes > Jiangellales > Jiangellaceae > Jiangella > Jiangella alba. The sequence continues at coordinate 140,489 of NZ_FNUC01000001.1, read as the reverse complement.
ACTTCACGCTCCGCGACACCGACGCGATGATCGTGTTCAGCGCGAGCGGCCTCAACGCCGTCCCGATCGAGATCGCCCAGCAGGTCCGCAAGTCCGGCCTCAAGGTCGTCGCCGTGACGGCGCTCGCGGAGTCCCGCTCGGCGCCGGCCCGGCACAGCTCCGGCACCCGGCTGGCCGACCACGCCGACGTCGTCATCGACCTGTGCACCCCGCCCGGCGACGCCCTGTGTGCCGTCGACGGGCTGGACGTGCCGGTGGGGCCGGGGAGCACGCTGGCCGCCGTCGCGATCGTCAACGAGATCAAGGTGCGGGTCGCGGAGCTGCTGACGGCCGCCGGGACGATGCCGCCGGTTCTCACCAGCAAAGCGCTCGTCGGTGGTGAGGAGTCGGCTGCTCGGTTCGACGCCGCTTACCTCGACCACGGGCGCCGCGCCGCCGCGGTCCTGCGGGGGACGCCATGAGGGTGCTGGTCTGCGGCGGGTCCGGCGGGATCGGATCGGCCTGCGCGGCCGCCCTGACCGCCGGCGGCCACGACGTCGTCGCCGTCGACCGTGACACCGCCGACGTCGCGCAGCCGGGCGGCGCCGAGAAAGCGGTCTCCGCGGCGGCCGACGCACTCGGCGGGCTGGACGGCGTCGTGCACGCGGTCGGACGGTCCGGGCGGCGGCTCGGCGACGGCCCGGTGAGCGCGTGCACCGACGAGGCGTGGCGCGAGGTCCTCCGGGTCAACCTCGACTCGGTGTTCTGGCTGCTCCGCGCCGCGCTGCCGGTGCTGCGCGGCAACGGCGGCGGCTCGGTCGTGGTGGTCGGGTCGGCGCTGGCCCGCACCCTCGACCGCGACTTCCTCACCGCGGCCTACCTGACCAGCAAGAGCGCCGTCGAGACGCTGGCCCGGGCGGCCGCGTTCGAGGGCGCCCCCGACGGCGTCCGCGTCAACGTGGTGGCGCCCGGCCTGGTGGACACCCCGATGGCGGCCCGCGCGCTGACCGACCCCGCGGTCAGCGGCCGGCTGCCCGAGCTGATGCCGCTGGGCCGGGGGAGCGCGAGCTCGCCGGACGCCATCGCCGCGGCGGTCGAATGGCTGCTCTCGCCCGCGTCAGCGCAGGTCACGGGCGCTGTCTTGCCCGCCGACGGTGGCTGGAGCCTGCGATGACCGCGCCGGTGCTCTGGGACGGCGACGTCGTCGTGGTGGGCGGCGGGTCGGCCGGCTGCGCGGCCGCCGTCGCGGCGGCGCGGAACGGCGCGCGGACGCTGCTGGTCGAGGCCGCCGGGTTCCTCGGCGGCACCGGCGCCGGCGTCCTCGACACGTTCTACGGGTTCTACGCGCCCGGCGGCGACGGCGCCCGGGTGGTCGGGGGCATCGGGTGGGAGGTGGCCGCGGCGCTGCTGGCGGACGGCCAGGCGTTCGAGCGGCCCAACAGCTACGGCGCCGGCACCGGCGTCACGTACGAGCCGGAGGCGCTCAAGCGTGTCTGGGACCGCCTGACGCACGGCGCCGGCGTCGCCACCCTGCTGCACACGGTGCTGGTCGACGTCACGACCACGGCGAGGCGCATCACCGAACTCACGGTGGTGACCAAGGCCGGCACCCACACCGTCCGGGCGAACACCGTGGTCGACGCGAGCGGCGACGCCGAGGTCGCGTGGCGGGCCGGCGCCGCGCTCGAGCGTCCGGCGAAGGACCTGAGGCTGCAGCCGCTCACCGCGACGTTCCGCCTCGGCGGCGTCGACACGAACGCCATCAGCACGAAGGACCTGCACGAGCGGCTGGCGAAGGCGGCGGAGTCGGGCCGCTACCGGCTGCCGCGGCGCGAGGGATCGGTGCACCGGACGGTGCTGCCCGGCGTCGTGCACACGAACCTGACCCGGGTCGGCGGCGTGGATCCGACCGACCCGTGGCAGCTCTCGGCGGCGGAGGCCGAGGGACGGGCCCAGGTGGCCGAGTACGTCCGCTTCCTGACCCAGGAGGTGCCGGGGTACGAGGACGCCTACCTGCTGTCGACCTCGGTGCGCATCGGCGTGCGCGAGACCCGCCGGCTGATCGGGCGGCACGTGCTCACCCGCGACGACGTCCTGGGCGCCCGCGAGTTCCCGGACGCCGTGGCCCGCTGCGGCGCCCCGGTCGAGGACCACGACGGCGGCACGTCCACGGTATGGGAGTACGTCGGCGGGCACCGGTCCGGGCGCAGCTACGGCGTGCCCTACCGCTGCCTGCTGCCTGGAGAGCTGGACAACCTGGCCGTCGCCGGCCGCTGCCTGTCCGCCACGCACGACGCGCACGCCTCGGTGCGGTCGATGGCCCAGTGCATGGCGCTCGGACAGGCGGCGGGGACGGCGGCCGCACTGGCACCGGGCGGCGCCGTCGGCGACCTGGACGCGACGGTCCTGCGGGACCGGCTGGCGGCCGGCGCCGCCGTCCTCTGAACCCCACCACGACAGAGAAGGAGACGCAGAGATGCGCACCCGCAACGCTTCGACCGCGGCCGTGCTCGCCCTGGGCATCGGCCTGCTCGCCACCGCCTGCGGCGGCGACGACGACACCGGCACCACCGGCGGCGACGGCGGCAGCGGCGGCGCCGTCGAGGGCGAGGTCACCATGTGGACCTACCCGGCGATCGCCGACGAGCCCACCCACCGCGCGTTCTGGGACGACACCATCGCGGCTTTCAACGCGGAGTACCCGGACGTCGACGTCACGGTCGAGATCTTCCCGTGGGCCGACCGCGACCAGGCGCTGACGACGGCGATCGCCGGCAACAGCGCGCCGGACGTCGTCTACCTGATCCCGGACCAGCTGCCGGCGTACGCGCGCAACATCGAGCCGATCGACGACTACCTGAGCGAGGACGAGAAGGCCGACTACCGGCAGAACGTCGTCGACTCGGTCAGCATCGACGGGCAGATGATGGGCGCGCCGATCCTTCAGAGCGTCCTCGCGCTGGTCTGCAACAAGCAGGTCTTCGACGCCGTCGGGCAGACGGAGTACCCGGAGACGTGGGACGACCTGCTGGCGATGGCGCCGGCGTTCCAGGCGGCCGGCTACGACATGACCGCCTACCGGGGCGACGTCGCCAACTCGCTGAACCTGTCGTTCTACCCGTTGCTCTGGCAGGCCGGCGGCGACGTCTTCACCGACGACGGCAGCGAGGTCGCGTTCAACAGCGAGGAGGGCGTGCACGCGCTGGAGTTCGTCCAGCAGCTGGTCGAGGACGGCTTCGTCGACTCGGCCGCGCTGACGACCGAGCCGCCGCTGGAGCAGACCCGCATCGCGCAGAACCAGGTCGCCTGCATCTGGGACATGGAGCCGCAGTACCTGGTCGACTTCTGGGGCGCCGAGAACGTCGTCGTCCGGCCGCCGCTGAAGGACGCCGAGCAGATCCAGTACGGCACCGTCGGCTCGCTGTCGATGCTGCGCACGTCGGAGAACAAGGACGCCGCGGGCGCCTGGATCGACTTCGTCACGTCCGCCGAGCGGGCCGCCGAGTACGACACGGCCGGCCGGTTCTTCTCGACGAAGGAGTCCGTCGGCACGCTCTACGACGGCGACCCGATCCTGGGCGAGCTGGAGCAGTACGCCGGGCTCACCACCGTCGGCCCGCTGAACGAGCACGCGCGTGAGGTCATGGGCGTCCTGGCGCCGGAGATCCAGGCGGTCCTCGTCGGCGACAAGGACCCGCAGCAGGCCCTGGACGACGCCGCCGACGCGGCGAACGCGCTCCTCGGATGACGACCGACATCGCGGTCGCCTCCCGCCGGTCCTCGCGCCGGCGGGAGGCCCGCGTCGGGCTGCTGTTCGTCCTGCCGGTCTTCCTGTTCTTCCTCGCGTTCCGGTTCGGGCCGGCGATCGCGGGCGGCGTGCTCGCGTTCACCGACTACACGATCGGCGCGGAGACCAGCTGGACCGGCCTGGAGAACCTGCGCCGGATGGTCGACGACCCGCTGTTCTGGCGGGCGCTGCGCACGACCCTGGTCTACTCGGTGCTCGCGGTGCCGCTGTCGATCCTGGCCGCACTCGGCATGGCGCTGCTGGTGCGCCGCTCGTTCCGCGGCTCCCGGCTGTTCCGGTCGATCTTCTTCCTGCCGGTCGTGACCAGCCTGGTGCTCGCCGGCATCGTCTTCACCTGGATCTTCTCCGCGGGCGGGCCGTGGTCGTCGCTCCTCGGCGCCGTCGGCCTGCCGGACGGGTCCTGGCTGTCGGACACGACGCTGGTGGTGCCGGCGCTGGTGATCGTCGCGGTGTGGACGCGGTTCGGTTTCGGCATGCTGATCCTGCTGGCGCGGCTGCAGGACATCCCGCGCGAGCTGGAGGAGGCGGCGCTGACGGACGGCGCCGGCCCCTGGCACCGGTTCCGGCACATCGTGCTGCCGGAGCTGAAGCCGGCGCTGTTCTTCCTCGCCGTCATCGAGACGACGATGTCGTTCCAGGTCTTCGACACCGTGTACGTGATGACCGGCGGCGGGCCGGCGCAGTCCAGCTACATGCTCGTGTTCCAGCTCTACGACCAGGCGTTCCGCTACTTCGACTTCGGGTACGCGAGCGCGATCGGGCTGGCGCTGTTCGTCATGACGCTGGTGGTCGCGCTGATCCAGCGGCTGACCCTGGGGAGGGACCGATGACCGCGCTGAGCACCCCGGCGGCGGTGGACACCGAACCTGTCATCCCGTCCGGACGGCGGCCGTACCGGGCGCTGGAGCCCAGCCGCGGCGGCCGGGCGGTACGCGCGGTGCTGCTGTTCCTCGCCGCCGTCGTGACGCTGTTCCCGTTCTACGCGATGGTCGTGCTGTCGCTGAAGCCGGCCGGCGCGATCGTCATGCCGGACAGCCTGCTGCCGTGGCCGATCTCCACCGAGGCGTACGAGCGGGTGCTCGGCGCGGAGTCGGTGCTGCGCTGGACGCTGAACACGGCCGTCTACTCGATCGTGTCGGTGGTCGCGGTGCTGTTCCTCGCGTCGCTGGCCGGGTACGCGTTCGCGCGCAAGCGGTTCCCCGGCAAGGAGGTGATGTTCTGGTCGTTCATCGCGATGATCATGGTCCCGTACCACGTGACGCTGATCCCCAGTTTCATCGTCATCTCCGAGGCCGGCGGCGTGAACACCTACTGGGGGCTGATCCTGCCCACGCTGGCCAACGCGCAGGCCGTCTTCCTCATGCGGCAGTTCATCAGGTCGCTGCCGGACGAGCTGTTCGAGGCGGCCATGCTGGACGGCTGCTCGGAGTGGCGGATGTACACGACGATGGTGCTGCCGCTGATCAAACCGATCCTGGCGACGCTCGGCGTGTTCGTGTTCCTGTGGCACTGGAACGACTTCCTCTGGCCGCTGATCGTCGGGCAGAGCAGTGACATGCGGACACTGACGACCGGGCTGGCGTCACTGAACGCGGAGAACGCGCCGCTGAACGTCGTGCTGGCCGGGTCGGTGGTGGCGTTCGTGCCGATCTTCATGGCCTACCTGGTCGGGCAGCGCTACTTCACCGAGGGCGTCACGATGACCGGGGTGAAGGGGTGAGCCCGGTCGTCGCCGTGGCGGTGCCCGCGGACCTGCGGGCGTTGTTCTTCCCGGACGACGCGCTCAGCGGGCTGGGGGAGCCGCGGGTGGCGGCCGACGGCGCCGACCTCGGCGCACCGGAGGTGCTGGCCGAGCTGGCCGGGCCGGCGGACGTGCTGGTGACCAGCTGGCCGTGCGCGGCCGTCACCGGGGCGGTGCTGGCGGCCTCCCCGTCGCTGCGGCTGGTCGCGCACACCGGCGCGTCGGTGAAGCCGTACGTGGGGCTCGACGCGTTCGAGCGGGGTGTGCGCGTCACCCAGGCCGGCGCCGCGATGGCCCGCGCCGTCGGCGAGCAGGCGGTTGCCCTGACACTTGCCCTACTGCATCGAGTACACCGGTTCGACTCTGCCCTTCGCTCGGGCACGCCGTGGACGCAGGCCAAGGTGGCGCCGCCGCGGCACGAGCTGGCCGGCAGCGCCGTCGGCGTCGTCGGGGCTTCGCGGACCGGGCGGGCCTACATCGAGCTGGTGCGGTCGCTCGGGGGAGTGGTCACCGTCGCCGACCCGTACCTCTCCGCGTCGGAGGCCGCCTCGCTGGGCGTGCGCGTCGCCGGCCTGGACGACGTCCTGCGCGGCTCGCGGGTGCTGGCGCTGCACGCGCCGGTGCTGCCGGAGACGCGGCGGATGATCGGCGCCCGCGAGCTGGCCCTGCTGCCCGACGGCGCGCTGCTGGTCAACACCGCACGCGCCGCCCTGGTCGACGGCGACGCGCTGCTGGCGGAGCTGCGGTCCGGGCGTCTCGACGCGGCGATCGACGTGTTCGACGAGCAGCCGCTGCCGGTGGGGCATCCGTTGCGGTCGCTGCCGAACGTGCTGCTCACGCCGCACGAGGCGGGCGGGACGGTCGAGGCGCGGGCGCGTGGCGGGCGGCTGGTGGCGGCGGAGATCGGCCGGTTCCTCGGTGGTGAGCCGCTGCAGCACGAGGTCACCAGCGACCAGCTGGCCCGGCTGGGGTGAACCGCCGGCGTCAGCCGGCCTTCGCCGCCTGCCAGTCGCGGTCGCCGAAGTCGGGCCGGGCCCGCTGGTAGAACCCGGACAGCAGCGGCGACGAGATCATCAGGTCGGCGCTCATGACGTTGCAGGCCACGCCGATGTTCCAGACCGCCGCGAGCCGCAGCAGCGCCCGGACGTCCGGGTCGTGCGGCTGCGGCTCGAGCGGATCCCAGAAGAAGATCAGCAGGTCGATGACGCCCTCGGCGATCTTCGCGCCGATCTGCTGGTCGCCGCCGACCGGGCCGGACAGGAACCGGGTGACCGGCAGGCCCAGCTCGTACGCGAGCATGGTGCCGGTGGTGCCGGTCGCGTACAGCTGATGCCGGGCCAGCGTGTCGCGGTTGAACGCGGCCCAGCTCAGCAGCTCGACCTTCTTGTTGTCGTGCGCCACGAGGGCGATGTCTCTTCGTGCTCCACTCACCCGGCCAGTCTCGGCCGGGCTCGTGACGTCGTCGTTACGACGGTGTCAGCGCTTGCCGCCGCCGAGCAGGCCGCCGAGGGAACCGAGGAGGTCGCCGAGGCCGCCGCCGGAACCGGAGCCGCCGCCACCGCCGAGCAGGCCGCCCAGGATGTCGGCCAGCCCGCCGCCGGACGACGCCTGCTGGGACGGGGCCGCGCTGCCGCCGCTCTTGACCTTGCCGGCGAGGTAGGACAGCACGATGGGCGCGAGCATCGGCAGCAGCTTGCCGATGAGGTCGGAGCCGCCGCCCTTGCTGTTGAACCCGGCCAGCTGGTTGACGACCTGGTCGCGGTTGCCGCCGAAGACGTTGCTGACGATCTTCTCGCCGTCGTCGGTGTTGACGCGGCCGAGGTCGACGCCGCCGCCGACGAGGTCGTCGTCGTGGTCGTCGAGGGCCTTGGCCAGCGACGCGGCGCCGTCGGCGTCCTGCGCGTTGGCCTGCATGCCGCCGATCAGCGCCGGCAGCGCCTGCCGGGTCGCCTGCTCGGCGGTGTCCTCGTCGACACCGAGCGAGGCCGCGATCTGGTCGATCGGGAGCTGGGCCAGCAGGTCGTCGATGTCCATGGTGTGCCTCTCGGTCGAGGAGTCGCGAGTCTGCGACGAGTATGCCGCCGCGCCGTCCCGCCCGCGACCGGTTCGGGCCCGCGTATCGTCGGAGTCCGCCCAACCTGGAGGAACCGTGATCATCGTCGCCGGTCACCTGCGCGTCGCCGCGGCCGACCGCGAGGCCTACCTCGCCACCTGCGTCGCCGTCGTCGAGCTGGCCCGGGCTGCCGAGGGCTGCCTCGACTACGCGCTGTCGGCCGACGTCGTCGACCCTGAGCGGATCAACGTGTTCGAGCGCTGGGCGTCGCGCGCGGCGCTGGACGCGTTCCGCGGCGACGGCGCCGGCGACGAGCAGGTCGCGCTCCTCACCGGCGCCGACGTCCGCGAGTTCACCGCGAGCGACGAGACCCGGCTCTAGGCGGCCAGCCCCGCCACCAGCCCGATCGCCAGCAGCTTCAGCAGCCAGTCGCCGCCGTGGACGGCGGCGGTGCGCCACGGCACGCCGTCGTGGAACATGGCGCCGGTCCACAGCACCAGCGGGAACCCGATCCACAGCGCCAGGCCGAGCAGCAGCCCGCCGCCCGCCGAGGTGACGTCCGCGGCGGACGCCACGCCGACGACGACGGCGGCCAGCACGAGGGCGCGGGCCACCTCGACGACCGGCAGCTGCCAGGCCGCCCGACGCGGCGGCGGACCTCCGGCGGCGGCCGGCGCGCCCACCACGCCGTAGTAGACGAACCCCAGCAGGAACGCCGCGACGCCACCGAGCGCGACGGCGGCGAGGGACACGTCAGGCATCGGAACCGCCCTCCAGCCCGGCCTTGAGGCCGTCGAGCCGCTCGCGCCAGAACGCCTTCGTCGCCGCCGCGGCGTCGGCGTCGGCCAGCCGGACGTGCGAGACGGTGACGCGGGTGCGGCCGGCGTCGCGGACGTCGAAGACGAGGTGCACGCGCGACGGGCCGCCGTCCCAGTCGAACCGCGCGGACGCGGGGCGGGTCGCGGTGCGCTCGGTCAGCTTGGCGTCCGGCAGCCAGGCCGCCCGCTGCGACGGGTCGACGACGGCGTCGTAGAGGCGTTCGGCGCTGACCGCGACGGTGCGCGAGACGCTGACGGTGAAGCCGTCGTCGTGCTGCCCGACGGCGCGGCCGAGCCGGGCCCGCTCGTAGCTGCCGACGACGGCCTGCGCGTTCCACGCCAGCGGCACGACGCCGAGCTGGTCGGCGACCCAGCGGGCGGTCTCGCGGTGCGGCTTCTCGGCGGCGCCCCACTCGTCGAGCAGGTCGAACCACTCTTCCCAGCCGCGGCCGGTGCGCTCGCGGATGGTCTCGTCGGACGTGGCGAGGACGGGCTTCGCGGCGGAGGCGTCACCCGCTCCGGCCAGCAGGACGGCCCGCGCCGCGGTGTAGCTCTCGCCGGTCTTGGCCATGCGCGAGCGGACGAGCTGCTTGAAGGATCGTTGCCTGGTCATCGGTGTTCCTCTCGTCGGCGGCCCGACGCGACTCACGCTCGCGACGTCCGCCGGAAAGGACACACCGAACCGGCATCCCGAGGACTCGAGCCCCCTTTGCCCTCGCTACCGCCGGTGGCGTGAGCACCGGAACCGAGGGTTGGGCGCGGGACGGCGCCACGACGTCAACCTACACCCACGCGAGCGAGGCGTCGATGAGCCGCTGGGCGAGCGCGGCGAACGCCGGGTTGGTCTCGCGGTAGTACGGCGCCGCCATCAGCCCCTTGACCAGCGCGTAGCCGCGGGCCCGCGCCCACGCGTCGTCGTCGGGACCGAGCTCGGCGCGGAACGCGTCGCGGGCCGCGCCGCTGAACACGCACCACGCGGGCAGCAGGTCGTACGCGCCGTCGCCGGCCCCGGCGGCACCGAAGTCGAGCACCGCGGACAGCGCGCCGCCGGACGCCAGCAGGTTCACCGGCAGCAGGTCGCCGTGCACCCAGACCCGCTCGCCGTCCCACGTCTCGGCGGCCAGCGCGGCCTCCCAAACGGCGATCGCGGCGGCCGCGCGGCCGGGGTCGAGCAGCGTCGCGACGGCGGACCGCACGGCGTCGTCGTCATCGGCGAGCGGGCGCACCCCGCGCCCGTCCGGCACGCCGTTCACGGGCACCGAGCGCAGCGCCCGGACGAACCCGGCCAGCCGCGCCGCCGCTCCGACGTCGTCCACCGGGCCGCCGGGCGCCACCGGCACGCCGTCGATCCACCGGTACACCGCCCAGACGAGCGGGAACTCCTCGACCGGCGCGCCGGTCACGACCGGCTCCGGTATCGCCAGCGGCAGCCCGGCGGTGGCCAGCCGCGGCAACCACTCCAGCTCGGCCTCGAGGTCCGCGGTCGACGACGGCAGCAGCGGCAGCCGCACCGCGTGCTCGTCGCCGAGCCGGTAGATCGCGTTCACCGTCCCCGCCGACCGGACGGGGAACAGCGGCAGCCCGGCCCACCGCGGGAACTGCGCGTCGACCAGGCGGCGCACCAGCGCGACGTCGATCGCCACCTGGCCGGCGTGCATGCGCGGCGTCACGCCCGCACCGGCCCGGCGCGCAGCACCCCGCGCACCTCGTCGACGGTGATGGTGTGCGGGTCGAAGTCGGTCAGCCACCACGTGGCGCCGGCCGCCTCGTACGCGGCGAGGTCGGCGTCGGCCGGCAGCCCGACGGCGACGTCGTACGGCCCGTCCGCACCGGCCTCGGCGCGCAGCCGCCGGACCGTCCCGACGGCCTCCGCGAGCTGGTCCGGGTGGTCGAGGTTGACCGGGAAGAAGCCGTCGTGGCGTGCGGCCCGGCGCAGCGGCGCGGTGTTGCCGGGGAACCCGGCGATCCACACCGGAATGCCGCTGGGCGGCGGCTCGAACGCGATGTCGTCGACGACGTAGTGCTCGCCGCGGTGCCGTACGGGCGCGCCGGACCAGGCGGCGCGCAGCACGGCCAGCGACTCGTCCAGCATGGCCGCCCGGACGCGGTCGTCGAGCTCTTCGCCGGTGCGGGAGAACTCCTCGCCGAACCGGTCGCTGCCCAGTCCGGCGCCGAGGATCAGCCGGCCGCCGGAGAGCCGGTCCAGCGACGCGGTCTCGCGGGCCAGCTTGGCCGGCCGGCGGCGGGCCAGCGGCGTCACCATCGGCCCGAACCGCAGCCGCTCGGTCACCGCCGCCGCGGCGGCGAGCGTGATCCACGGGTCGGCCGCCGCGCGCACCGGTGCACGCCAGCGCAGGTGGTCCCAGACGAACAGGCCGTCCCAGCCGGCTTCCTCGGCCTCGGCCGCCAGCCGCACCACGACGGCGGGGTCGGACAGCTCGTCGAACAGCGGCAGCCACAGGCCCGAGCGCAGCGTCATCGGGACACCGTAGCGGTCGCCGCCGCCGTCGCGAGGTCATTCCACGGTGCGCAGGATCTGCTCGATCGAGGTGGTGCGCGAGCGCAGCTCCGCGACGTCGGAGGCGGTGCGCTGCTGGGCGTCGAGGGAGGTCTCGGCGAGCTGCTCGTATCGGCCCACCAGCTGGCGCAGCTGGTCCTCCTGGGCGGCGACCAGCCGGGTCTTGCGCATCTCGAGGAACGTCGCCATCGACGCGCCGACGAGGAAGATCACCAGGGCGACCACGCCCAGGAAGATCATCGCCGCCGGCCAGGTGATGTCGTCCATCAGGACTCCTTGGAAGTGAGGGTCTGGGCCGCGGCGGCCAGCGCCGCGGGGGTGAGGTGCAGGTCGAAGGCGGTGACCTCGTAGAACTTCATCGCCTTGCCGTCGTCGGACAGCTCCAGCCGGCCGGCGACCAGCCCGGCCGCCTCGAGCTTCTGCAGGTGCATGTGCAGCAGCGGGCGGCTGACGCCGATCTCGCGGGCCAGGTGGCTGACGTAGTCGCGCCCGCCGGCCAGCGTCGCGACGATGCGCAGCCGGATGGGGTTGGCGAGCGCGGCGAGCATCTCGACCAGCTGGTCGCCGCTCGGCGCGTCTGCCATCAGAACCCTCCGACAGGTGTAAGAAAATGCTGACAGGTGTCACGCTACGCTGAAACGGGGCCTGGGCGCAAGAGGGCTTTCGCCGGCGGCGAACCGGACTCCCGGAACCGGGGTCGGCGCGGTTAGCGTGGCGTCATGAGCGGCCCGGAGGAACACGAGGAGCGGCCGACGCCGCTGCTGCGCACGATGGTCGGTGACGTCCTGCGGCGCACGCGGCAGGAGCAGGGCCGCACGCTGGCCGACGTCGCGTCCGACGCCAAGGTCTCGATGCCCTACCTGTCCGAGCTCGAACGCGGCCGCAAGGAGGGCTCGTCCGAGGTGCTCGCCGCGGTCTGCGACGCGCTCGGCCTCGAGCTGTCCGACCTGCTCGGCGCCGTCCGGCACGACCTCGTCGAGCACCGCGCCACAGTCATCCGGCTCGACACCGTCCGCGCGCTGCGCCGCCGCGACCCCGTCCGCCGTCCGTCGGCCGGCCGGGGCGGCGACGTCCTCCTGCTCGCGGCGTGAGAACGCGCCCGGCCGCGTGAGCAGCCGGGCGCGTCGGGTGTGCCCTCAGCCTCAGCCGTACGTCGCGCCGGCCGGCACCGCCTTCCGGCTGTCGATGATCCGGTCGGCCAGGCCGTAGGCGACCGCCTCGGCCGCGTCGAACGTCTTGTGGCGGTCGGTGTCGGCGCGGATCTTCTCCACCGGGTGGCCGGTGTGCCGGCTGAGCACCGCGTCCATCTCGGAGCGCACCTTCGCCACCTCCTTGGCCTGCACGGCGAGGTCGGGCAGGGTGCCGCGGGCCTGGCTGGACGGCTGGTGCAGCATGACCTTCGCGTGCGGCAGCACGAACCGCCGCCCGGGCGCGCCGGCGGCCAGCAGCACCGCCGCGGTCTCCGACGCCTGGCCCATGCAGGTGGTCGAGACCGGCGGCGTCACGAACTGCATGGTGTCGTAGATCGCGGTCAGCGCGCTGTACGTCCCGCCGGGGGAGTTGATGTACAGCCCGATCTCCAGCTCCGCGCTGACCGACTCGAGGTGCAGCAGCTGGGCCATGACGACGTTGGCGACGCCGTCGTCGATGGGCGTGCCGATGAAGACGATGCGCTCGTTCAGCAGCCGCGAGTAGATGTCGAAGGCGCGCTCGCCCGTCGGCGTCTTCTCGATCACCGTCGGGATCGTGTACTGGCTCATGCGCCCACCCCCACGACCGGGCGCCCGGACGCCGGCCGGACGTCGTCCATGCGCTCGACGACGTGGTCGATGAAGCCGTAGGCCAGCGCCTCGTCGGCGGTGTACCAGCGGTCGCGCTGGCTGTCGGCCTCGATGCGTTCCGGCGTCTGGCCGGTGTGCTCCGCCGTCAGCCTCGTCATCAGCGTCGACGTGTAGGCCAGCTGCTGCGAGTAGATCTCGATGTCCGCCGCCGTGCCGCCGAACCCGGCCGAGCCCTGGTGCATGAGCACCTGCGCGTGCGGCAGGCTGAACCGCTTGCCCGGGGTGCCGGCGGTGAGCAGGAACTGGCCCATGCTCGCCGCCAGCCCCATGGCCAGCGTGCTGACGTCGTTCGGGATCAGCCGCATCGTGTCGTAGATCGCCAGCCCGGCGCTGACCGAGCCGCCGGGGGAGTTGATGTAGAGGCTGATGTCGCTGCGCGGGTCCTCCGCGGACAACAGCAGCAGTTGCGCGCACAGCCGGTTGGCGATGGGGTCGTCGACCTCGGTGCCCAGGACGATGATCCGTTGGTGCAGCAGCCGGGTGGCGAGCTGGTCGTCCAGTGTTCCGGTGAGCGGTCCCGCGTTCGTCATGTGTGTCTCCCTTCTGCCCTCGATCATTCGCCGGGCGGGAGTGCTGCTCCAACAGAATCTGCTGGCAGCAGAGGCGGCGGCCGGGATCAGCCGCGGCGGCCCCAGACGAGGTACGCGACCGGGCCGGTGGGCTGCACGGCCAGTGCCGGCCACCACAGCGCCTTCGGCCCACGGACCTGGGCGGACGGACGGCGCGCGAGGTCGGCCGCCGCGGCCGCCGTGAGCACCAGTTCGGCGGCGCCCAGGGCGACGATGGCGGTGCGCTGCGCGGTGGAGAGGTCGCTCCACCGCCGGGTCGAGGTCATGCCTCGACGCTATCAGCGCAGGCGGTCGTAGGTGAGGTAGATGGCGCCGGACTCCGACGTCGCCAGGTCGGCCAGCGACCACGAGCTGCGCGGTACGCCGTCCTCGAACAGCCGGGCGCCGCCGCCGACCAGCTCGGGGCAGAGGTTCAGCGTCAGCCGGTCCACCTCGCCGGCGTCGAGCAGCGTGCGGATGAGGCTCACGCTGTTCTGGATGACGATGTCGCCGCCGGGCCGCGTGCGAAGTGCGCGTACCTCCGTGACGGGGTCGTGCTGGGCCAGCCGGGAGTTCTGCCAGGGCGTCTCGGTCAGGGTCGTCGAGAACACCACCTTCTCGACGTCGTCCAGCCAGCGGGCCAGCGCGCGGTCGCGCGGCTCGGCGTTCTCGTCCCGCGCGACGGACGGCCAGAAGCCGCCGAAGCCCTGGTAGTTCTTCCGGCCGAGCAGGATCGTGGTGGCGGTGGTGGTCATCCGGACCGACTGGTCGCGCTGCGAGTCGGTGAGTGCGTGCGGCGCCACCCAGCTCATGTCGTGCTCGCCGCCGGGGCCGTAGTAGCGGCCGTCCAGCGAGAGCGACAGGTTGGCGACGACGCGGCGGGTGCTGGTCTCGGTCATGATCGGTTCCTCCGGTTCGGTGTCGGGCTGACGGATCGATCCTGTCGCCGTTGGGAGCGCGGAACATCTGCCACCTGGCCGATCTGATGCGACACTCCTGGGTGATGTCCGACGTCGCCCACCTGCCGCTCGAGCTGTCGTCGTTCGTCGGCCGGCACGGTGAACTGGCCACCGTCGCTGCCGAGGTCCGCGCGGGCCGGCTGCTCACGCTGGCCGGGCCGGGCGGCTGCGGGAAGACCCGGCTGGCGGTCCGCGTCTGCCGCGACCTCGCCGGCGACTGGCCGGAGGTCGTGTGGGCCGGGCTGGAGGACGTGGCGGACGGCGCCGGCGACGGCGTGGTCGCGCGGGTGGCGGACCGGCTGGACCTGGCGTTGCCGGACGGGCCGGACCGCGCGGGGGCGCTGGCGTACGCGCTGCGCGGACGGCGGCTGCTGCTGGCGCTGGACAACTGCGAGCACGTCGCCGCCTCGGTCGCCGCGCTGGCTGCGGCGGTGCTGGCGCGCTGCCCGGAGGTCGCGCTGCTGGCCACCGGACGGGCGTCGCTCGGCCTCGAGGGGGAGCGGGTGCACCGGGTGCCGCCGCTGGAGCTGGCCGACGCGCTGGAGCTGTTCCTCGACCGCGCCGGCGCGACCGGCGACCCCGCGGCCGTGGCGGGCGCGCGCCGGGTCTGCGACCGGCTGGACCGGCTGCCGCTCGCGCTGGAGCTGGCGGCCGGCTGGGCCGGCACGCTGACCCCGGCGCAGATCGCCGACTCGCTGTCCGACCCGTACGCGCTGCTCGACGGCGGCGCCCGGACGGCGGCGTTCCGGCAGCGCACGCTCGAGGCGTCGATGCGGTGGAGCCACTCGCTGCTCGACGACGACGAACGGGTGCTGTTCCGGCGGCTGGCCGTGTTCGAGCCGGGGTTCGCCGCCGACGCCGTCGTCGCCGTGGCCGGGCTGCCCGCGCCGGTGGCGCTGAAGGCGCTGCGCGGGCTGATCGACACCTCGCTGGTGGTCGCCGACGCGACCGGGCCGGTGGCGCGGTACCGCCTGCTCGGCGTCGTCCGCACGTACGCGCGGGCCCGGCTGGACGAGGCGGGCGAGACGGCTGCCGTCAGCGACCGGCACCTCTCCTGGTGCCTGGACCGGGTGGACGCGCTGGCGCCGCTGCTGGAGACCGATCGCGACGCCTGGCGCGCAGCCGCCGGCGCCGAGTACCCGAACCTGCGCGCGGCCGCCGAGTGGGGACTGAGCCGCGACGACGCGACCGCCGGGCGGCGGCTGGCGGCCGGGCTGGCGTGGCTGTGGCACCTGGAGTCGCGCGGCGCCGAAGGGCTGACGCTGCTGCGGCGCGCCGCCGAGCGCGGAGCCGGGCGCGGGGCCGGGCGCGAGACCGGTGAGCGGACGCCGCTGCAGGCGCGGGTGCTGACGGCGCTCGCGGTGGTCGCCGACACCGCCGTGCCGGGCGGCGACGGGTACCGCGCGGCGCACGAGGCGCTGGAGCTGCCCGCCGACCCGGAGACGGCGGCGCTGGCGCGGTCGCTGGTGGCGATCGGCTGGGTCGGCAGCGACCTCGGCCGGGCCCGGGCCGAGGCGGTCCGCGCTCGCGACGACGCGCGGGCGGCCGGCGCCGGGTTCGTCGCCGACGCGTCGCAGGCGCTGATCGGCCTCGTCCACCTGCTCCGCGACCAGCACCGCGACGCCGTCGCCGAGCTCGAACCGGCGGTCGCCGGGCTGCTCGCCCGCGGCGACCGCGCCACGGCGTCGTCGGCGCTGAGCTGGCTGGCCGCCGCCACCGCCCAGCTCGGCGACGTCACCCGGGCCGCCGAGCTGGCCGAGCGCGCCGTCGAGACCGCCCGGCCGCTGCACGACGTCCACCGCATCGCCATCGCCGCCACCAGGCTGGCCGAGCTGCGTACCCTTCAGGGCCGCCCGGACGACGCGGCCGCCGTCCTGGCGCCGGTCGACGAGATCGCCGCCGGCGCCGAGCCGCCGCCGTACCTGCCCGGCTGGGAGCGTGCGCACGCGCTCGTCGCGCTGCGGCAGGGCCGGCCCGCCGACGCCGTCGAGTGGAGCCGCCGCGAACTGCGTTGGCTGCCCGAGCCGCGGGAGGCGCTGTTGCTGCCGGAGAGCCGGCTGGTGCTGGCGGCGGCGCTGCGGGCCGCGGGTTCGGTGTCCGCGGCGTCCGACGTGCTGACCGGACTGGCCGCCGACGACGCCGTGCGCGACCGGCCGCGGATCCGGGCCGACCTGCTCGCCGAGCAAGCGCTGCTGGCGGGCGATGATGCGCTGCGGCTGCAGCACGAGGCGCTGCGGCTGCGCGCCGACCACGACCTCGTCCTCGGCTGCATCGACAGCCTCGGCGCGCTGGCGGCGCTGCTGGCCGCGCGGGGAGCCGCCGACGCGGCCGGGGTGCTGGCCGGCGCGGCCGAGCGGGCGAGAGAGACGGCGGGGCTGCCCGGCGGACCGGCGGTCGCGGTGGACCCGTCCGCCGTCGACCCGCCCGCCGTCGACCCGTCCTCGGTCGAGCAGGGCCGCGCGCTGCCGCTCGCCGACGCCGTCGCCTACGCGATGCGCGCCCGCGGCCCGCGCCGCCGTCCGGACCACGGCTGGGCCAGCCTCACGCCCGCCGAACGCTCGGTCGTCGACCTCGCCGTCCAGGGGCTGTCCAACCCGGAGATCGGCGCGCGGCTGTTCATGAGCCGCGGCACCGTCAAGACCCACCTGGCGCACGTGTACGCGAAGCTGCAGGTCGCGAACCGGACCGAGCTCGCCGCCCTGCCGCGCGACGAGCCCCGGTGAGGCTCGCCGGGCAGGCGTCACCCCGATGGCGCCGCGGATCTGGTGGCCGCGCCGATGCGTTCCGGTGCGCGGACGTAGTGGTGCCCGGTCGGGCTGCGCCATCGGGTGGACCCGTCGCGATGCCGGGTGACCGACCAGCCGCCACGGTGTTTGAGCAGGTGGTGAGTGGTGCACAGGGCGTGGCAGTTGGCTGGGCTGGTGGGCCCGCCGGTCTCGAACGGCACGGCGTGGTCGATGTCGCAGGCGCGTGCGGACCGGTGGCAGCCCGGTGCGCGGCAGGTGCGGTCGCGGGCGACGATGAAGTCGGCGAGCGCCGTCGTGGGCCGATACCTGGCGCGGCCGTGGTCGAGGAGCTGCCCTGTGCCGGGCTCGGTGCGCAGCCAGGTCCAGACCCCGGCGGCGGCGAGCTCCCGGGCGGTGGCCGCGGGGATGTGCCCGTAGCCGTCGAGGTCGCCGGGGTGGTCGTCGAGGCCGATCAGCGTGCTGAAGGGCACCGTGACCTGGACGACGACCGGACGCCGCCGCGCCGTGCCCCGCCTGCCGGCGCGGGAGGCGGCGCGAGCGGTGCGGTCGCCGTCGCCGGGTGCCGTGCGTGCGTCCGGGGAAGCAGCGCGGTCGCTGGCGGTGCGGGCGGTGCGTGCGCCCGGGGACGCGGCGCGGTCGTCGTCGGCAGCACGGGCGGTGGAACCGGCGCCGCAGGCGGCGAGGGCCGTCCAGGCGAGCTCGGCGAGGGCGTCGGCGCGGCGCTGGTCGTGGGTGCGGGCCGGTGCACTGGCGGCGGCATCGGCGCGCTTGGCATCGGCCGCGGCGGCGTTCAGCGCGGTGCTGAGCGCAGTGGCGTCTTCGGCCGGCAGGAGCGCCTCGAGGAAGGCCATGCCCTCCGCGGCCGGGGTGACGGCGGCGTAGCGGCCGTCCCTCGCCTGCTGATGGCGTTCGGCGGTCTCGGCCGGAGCGAGCTGATGCAGCAGCCGCGTGACCAGCTTGCGCAGCGCGACCGCGTCGAGCCCCGGCGCGTCCGGGAGCACCGCGGCCTCGACCCGGGCTCGGACGTCGGGGTGCTGGCTGCCGAGTTCGCCGGTGATGACCCGCGCCCGGCGCAGGTCGATGGCCCCCGCTGACAGGGCCGCATGGGTGGCGGGGAAGTCGTGCACCAGCTGGAGCGCGTGGCCGACCTGGTGCTCGGCCTGCCTGGCGGTGACCTGGCAGCGTCCGGCGATTTCCACCGCTGTGTTCGTGACCGGATGGAGCGACCGGTAGCCGGCGGCGTCGGGCCGCAGCTGCGGGTGCGACGCCAGTTCCGCCAGCGTGGCGGCCTCGCCCGCGGCGACCCAGGCGGCCAGCCGTGCCCAACGGGCCGCGGCCTCGACGAGGTCGTAGGCCTCGGCCGCGCCGGGATCGAACGCCGCCAGCGCGGCCGCCAGCAGCGGCCCCGCCGGAGCGTCGGCGCACGGCCCGCGTAGCGGCGCGGAGCCCGCCGCCGCGCCGGCCACCGCGCCGTCCACCGCATCGGCCGCTGCGCCGGGCGAAGGCGCAGTCAGCAGCGTTTTATCGAACATGTAGATGATCTTAGCCGCCTCCACTTCCAAGATCAACTCGGCCCGACGGGCAGCCGCCCTCCGCTGGCCGTCACCGTCCGGGCGTGGCAGGATTCTGAGGGTGACCAGCACCACGGACGACGTTCAGCGGCTGCGCGATCTCGCCCGGCTGCGGCGCGTCCGCGACCGCATCGACCGCGAGTACGCCCAGCCGCTCGACGTCGAGGCGCTGGCCCGGGGCGCGAACATGTCCGCCGGTCACCTCAGCCGCGAGTTCAAGCGGGCCTACGGCGAGTCGCCGTACTCGTACCTCATGACGCGGCGCATCGAGCGGGCGATGATGCTGCTGCGGCGCGGCGACCTCAGCGTCACCGAGGTGTGCTTCGCCGTCGGCTGCCAGTCGCTGGGGACGTTCAGCACCCGGTTCACCGAGCTGGTCGGCGTCCCGCCCAGCGCCTACCGCGCCCGCACCGCCCAGCCGGCGCCGGAGATGCCGTCGTGCATCACGAAGCAAGTCACCCGGCCGATCAGGAAACGAGAAGCGCCGGCTGACACAGCGCAACTAGCGTGACGTCCATGGACATCACCATCCACAACACGTTCCTGCCGCAGACCGACCCCGACGCCGCGCTCGCGTTCTACCGCGACGTCCTCGGCTTCGAGCTGCGCATGGACGTCGGCTACGAGGGGATGCGCTGGCTCACGGTCGGGCCGCCGAACCAGCCGGGCACGTCCGTCGTCCTGCACCCGCCGGCCGCCGACCCGGGCATCACCGACGACGAGCGCCGCACCATCCTCGAGCTCATCGCCAAGGGCACCTACGGCGCGCTCACGCTGGCCACCCCCGACCTCGACGGCGTCTTCGACCGGCTGCAGGCCAGCGGCGCCGAGGTGCTGCAAGAGCCGACCGACCAGCCCTACGGCGTGCGCGACTGCGCGTTCCGCGACCCGTCGGGCAACGTCATCCGCATCAACCAGGCGAGTTGAGTCGGCCGGTCAACCGGTCCTACCGCGAGGTCCTGCGGCACCCGGGCGTGGCCGGGTTGCTCGCCGGCGACCTGCTGGCCGGCGCCGGCACCGGCATGCTGCTGGTGGCGATGCCGGTGCAACGCTGCCGGTGCTGATCGGCGGGCTGCTGGTGGGCTCGCTGTTCCGGCTGGCCGGGTCGAGCAGCCGCCGCCTGCTGGCCACGTCGATGGCCGTCGACGACGGCCGGTTCGCCGTCAACGGGCTGCTCGGCCTGAACACGTCGGTCGCGCTGTACGTCGTCGGGCCGGTGCTGGGCGGCATCGTCGTCGCGTCCGCGGGCGCCGGGGTGGCGCTGCTGGCCGACGCCGCCGGGACGCTGGACGCGGGGGCGTCCGCGCTGGGCCTGTTGTGGGGCGCGCTGGGCGTCGGCGCGTTCGTCGGCGCCCCCATCGTGAACCAGCTGCGCCACCTGCCGCAGCGGCACCTCCTCGTCGCGATCGTCGCGCTGTGGGGGCTGTGCCCGATCGCGCTGTCCGTCACCGTGCGTCCGACGAGCACCAGCCGGTCGTCACGCTCTGGACCACTGGCGCGACGGTGGCCGCGCCGCTCGGGCTGCTGGCCGGCGGGCCGCTGATCGAGCTGGCCGGGGTCACCGGCGGCCTCGTGCTGTCGGGCGCGTTGACGCTGCTGCTGGTGCCGATCGCCGCCGTCGCCGTGCTGGGACGGCGCTAGGGTCGGTGCGCATGGACGGCTCCGCGGCGGTCGAGATCGCCTGCGACGAGTCCGGCTCCGAGGGAGAGCGGCTCGCCGGCGGCAACACCGACGTCTTCGGCTACGGCAGCGTCCGCGTCGACGCCGCCGCGGCCGCCGCCTGCGTGGCCGAGCTGCGCGCCCGCATCCGCTCGCCGGCTGTCGAGTACAAGGCCAACCACCTGCTGCGCAGCAAGCACCGGGCCGCGCTGGCATGGTTCCTCGGCGCTGACGGGCCGGTCGCCGGCCGCGCCCACGTCTACCTCGTCGACAAGCCGTTCCTGCTGGTCACGCGGGTGGTGGCGGCGGTGGCGGACGGCTCCGAGACCGATGCGGCCGCGCTGTACCGGGCCGGGCCGCGCGCGTTCGGGACCGAGCGGTGGACCGCGTTCCTGACGGCGTCGAACGACCTCCTGCGCGCGGCCGGGCGGCGGCCGGCGCCGGACGATCCGGCGGCGGCGTTCGCCGTCGCGGCGTCGGCGCTGCGGGCGGACGCGGACGCGGCCGGTGACGTCGTGGCCGCGCTGCTGGCCGGGCGGCAGCGCGCCGCGGACCTGCGCGACGCGCTCGACCGCGGGCCCGGCGCGGTCGCGTCGCTGGACCCTCTCCTGCCCGCCTTCGCCCGCGTCGTCGAGCACTGGAGCGCCGGCGGCCGGCCGGTCCGCGTCCTGCACGACGAGCAGCGCATCCTGACGCCGGAGCGGGTCGCCGGACTCGACACCCTGAACGGCCGGCTGGCCGGACTGCGCTTCGCCGACTCGATCGTCGAGCCGCGCGTGCAGGTCGCCGACTTCCTCGCCGGCGTGGCCCGGCGCATCGCCGAGGACGAACTGGCCGGCGCGCACGACCCCGAACTGGCCGGCCTGCTGCGCCCGTACGTCGACCCCGGCTCCCTCTGGGCCGACGACGCGAGCTGGGCGGCGCTCGGCCGGGAAAACCCGTCGCGCACGGGCCGGCCGGCGCCGTAGGCTCGCGGCGTGCGCAGCCCGGAAGCGTCCCGCTAGCCGCCACCGGCCGACCGGTGGCGTGGCTCGACGCTGCCCGCATTCGCACGCGCGGACCCCACCGCACCCCGGCCAGACGCGTCCATCACCGTTCCGGGTCTCGTGGAGTCCGTCATGCCCGTCGTCGTCTACCTGCTCGCCCTGGCCGTGTTCGCCCAGGGCACGTCCGAATTCATGCTGGCCGGCCTGGTGCCGGAGATCGCCGCCGGCCTGTCCGTGTCCGTCGCGGCCGCCGGGTCGCTGACGTCCGCCTACGCCGTCGGCATGGTGGTGGGCGCGCCGGCGATGGCGCTGCTCATCCGCCGGTGGTCGCCGCGGTCGGCGCTGCTGGCCTTCCTGTCCGCCTTCCTCGTCGCGCACGTCGTGGCGGCGACCACCGGCAGCTACGGCGTGCTGGTCGCGACACGCGTGGTCGCGGCGGTGGCGAACGCCGGATTCCTGGCCGTCGCGCTGGGGACGGCCGCCGCGGTGGCGGGGCCGCGGAACACCGGGCGGGCGATCTCGGTGCTGCTGGGCGGCGTGACGGTCGCCTGCATCGCGGGGGTGCCGGGCGGTGCGCTGCTCGGCCAGCTGTGGGGCTGGCGCGCGCCGTTCTGGGCGGTCGCCGTCGTGTGCGGGCCCGCGCTCGCGGCCATCGTCCGCGCCGTGCCCCGCGCACCCGCGGAGCAGCCGGCGCCGACGGGTGCGCGGGCCGAGCTGGCGGTCCTGCGCCGCCCCCGGCTCCGGCTCGTCCTGCTGCTCGGCGCGCTCGTCAACGCCGCCACGTTCGGCGCGTTCACCTACCTCGCGCCGGTGGTCACCGAGATCGCGCGCCTCGGCGACGGCTGGGTGCCGCCGGCGCTGGCGCTGTTCGGTCTCGGGTCGTTCGCCGGGGTGACGATCGGCGGCCGGCTGGCCGACCGGCCCGGCTCGCGGCGCGCACTGGCCGCACTGACGACAGGGCTGCTGGCGGGCTGGGTGCTGACGGCGCTGCTGGCGCACCGGCCGCCGGTCCTGCTGGCGTTGCTGGCCGTGCAGGGGACGCTGTCGTTCGCCGTCGGGTCGGCGCTGATCGCCCGGGCGGTCCGGGCGGCGACGGGCGCGCCGCGGCTGGCCGGCGCCTACGCGACGGCGGCCATGAACGCCGGCGCCGCGGCCGGTCCGTGGCTGGCCGGCGCCGCGCTGACGGCGGGACACCGGGCCCCGCTGTGGGTCAGCGCCGCCCTGGTGACGGCGGCCGCGGCCGTCGCCGGGCTGCGCCGGCTGGTCCGCGCACGGGTGGTCGAGGTGGCCGGTCCCACCCCGTGACCGATCGCCCCGAGCATCACAGCCAGCGGTGGTGCGTTCGGGTCTCCGGCCCCGGACGGGCGGGCGCGGCGGCCGGTCAGCCGTCCTCGGCGCTTCGCAGCACGCCGGTGAGGTGCTCGGCGGCGGCGAGCACCGCGGGCGCGTGCACCCGCCCCGGCTGCCGGGTGAGCCGCTCGATCGGCCCGGAGACGGAGACGGCGGCGACGACGCGGCCGCTGGAGGAGCGGATGGGCGCCGACACCGACGCGACGCCGGGCTCGCGCTCGCCGACGCTCTGCGCCCAGCCGCGACGGCGGACGGCGGCCAGCATGGTGGCGGTGAAACGCGCCCCCTGCAGGCCTCGGTGCATGCGCTCGGGCTCTTCCCAGGCCAGCAGCACCTGGGCCGCCGACCCCGCCAGCATGGTGACGGTGGCGCCGACGGGGATGGTGTCGCGCAGGCCGCTGGGGCGCTCGGCGGCGGCGACGCAGATGCGTTGGTCGCCCTGACGCCGGAAGAGCTGCGTGCTCTCGCCGGTCGCCTCGCGCAGCCGGGCCAGGACGGGTCCGGCGGCGGCCAGCAGGCGGTCCTCGCCCGCCGCGGTGGCCAGCTCGCCGAGGCGTGGGCCCAGGACGAAGCGGCCGTGGAGGTCGCGGGAGACGAGCCGGTGGTGCTCCAGCGCAACGGCGAGGCGGTGGGCCGTCGGCCGGGCGAGTCCGGTGGAGGCCACCAGGTTGGCGAGGGTGGCCGGGCCCGCCTCGAGGGCGGACAAGACGAGTGCCGCCTTGTCTAGAACGCCGACTCCGCTAGAGTTGTCCATGACTCGATATTGCCATCTCAACATGCGAGATCGCAAGTGGTGTGTATCCACCGAGATCAGACTGACGAACGGAGCAGGTGATGGGCAAGACCCTGGCAGAGAAGGTGTGGGACGCGCATGTCGTGCGTCGAGCCGAGGGTGAGCCTGACCTCCTCTACATCGATCTTCATCTTGTCCACGAAGTGACCAGTCCGCAAGCCTTCGACGGCCTGCGACTGGCCGGCCGCCCGGTCCGTCGCCCGGACCTCACGCTGGCCACCGAGGACCACAACACCCCCACGCTCGACATCGACAAGCCGATCGCCGACCTCACCAGCCGCACGCAGATCGAGACGCTGCGGCGGAACTGTCAGGAATTCGGTGTGAGGCTGCATTCCCTCGGTGACGCCGAGCAGGGGATCGTGCACGTCGTCGGCCCGCAGCTGGGGCTGACGCAGCCGGGTCTGACGGTGGTCTGCGGCGACTCTCACACGTCGACGCACGGCGCGTTCGGCGCGCTGGCGTTCGGCATCGGCACCTCTGAGGTCGAGCACGTGCTCGCCACCCAGACGCTGCCGCTGCGGCCGTTCAAGACGATGGCGATCAATGTCGAGGGAACGCTGAAGCCGGGCGTGACCGCGAAGGACATCATCCTCGCGGTCATCGCCAAGATCGGCACCGGCGGCGGTCAGGGCTACGTCCTCGAGTACCGCGGCGAGGCCGTCCGCGCGCTGTCGATGGAAGCGCGCATGACGATCTGCAACATGTCCATCGAGGCCGGCGCCCGCGCCGGCATGATCGCGCCCGACGACACCACGTTCGCCTACATCGACGGCCGCCCGCACGCGCCGCAGGGCAAGGAGTGGGACGCCGCGCTGGAGTACTGGCGCACGCTCTACACCGACGACGACGCCGTGTTCGACGCCGAGGTGAGCATCGACGCCGACGCGCTCGAGCCGTTCGTCACGTGGGGCACCAACCCGGGGCAGGGGCTGCCGCTGTCGGCGTCCGTCCCCGACCCCGACAGCTTCGCCGACGAGTCCGAGAAGGCCGCCGCCCGGCGGGCGCTGGAGTACATGGCGCTCGAGGCCGGCACGCCGCTGCGCGACATCGCCGTCGACACCGTGTTCATCGGGTCGTGCACCAACGGTCGCATCGAGGACCTGCGCGCCGCGGCCGCCGTCGTCAAGGGCCGCAAGAAGGCCGACACCGTCCGCGTGCTCGTCGTGCCCGGCTCGGCGAGGGTCCGGCTGCAGGCCGAGGAGGAGGGCCTGGACCAGGTCTTCACCGAGTTCGGCGCCGAGTGGCGGCACGCCGGCTGTTCGATGTGCCTGGGCATGAACCCCGACCAGCTGGCGCCGGGCGAGCGCAGCGCGTCCACGTCCAACCGCAACTTCGAGGGCCGCCAGGGCAAGGGCGGCCGCACCCACCTGGTCAGCCCGCTGGTGGCGGCCGCGACGAGCGTGCGCGGCACGCTGTCGTCGCCCGCCGACCTCGAGCCGGCATCGTAGGAGACGTCATGGAGAAGTTCATCCGGCACACCGGCGTCGGTGTCCCGCTGCGGCGCAGCAACGTCGACACCGACCAGATCATCCCGGCGGTGTACCTCAAGCGGGTCACCCGCACCGGGTTCGAGGACGGCCTGTTCGCGGCGTGGCGCGGCGACGACACGTTCGTGCTGAACAACCCGGCGTTCGCGGCCGGCTCGGTGCTCGTCGCCGGTCCCGACTTCGGCACCGGGTCGTCGCGCGAGCACGCCGTCTGGGCGCTCAAGGACTACGGCTTCAAGGCGGTGCTGTCGTCGCGGTTCGCCGACATCTTCCGCGGCAACTCCGGCAAGCAGGGGCTGCTCACCGGCCAGCTCAGCCAGGACGACGTCGAGCTGATCTGGAAGGCGCTCGAGAACGCGCCCGGCACCGAGGTGACCGTCGACCTCGACCAGCGCGTCGTCACCTGTGGCGAGATCGTCGCGCCCATGCAGGTCGACGACTACACCCGCTGGCGGCTGATGGAAGGGCTCGACGACATCGGGCTCACGATGCGCCACACCGACGCCATCGACGACTTCGAGGCGGCCCGCGCGTCGCACAAGCCGCGCACGCTGGTCTGAAGTCCCTGATCCGCTGCCCTCAGCCGTCTATGGTGGGTGAGATGAACTCGCCCGCCGGGCGAGACGGCTGAGGAGCAACGGTGGGGAAGAAGAAACTGATCGACCGCATTGCCGACGGTTTCGACGGCAACCGCGAGGTGGCGCAGCACGCTCTCGACTCCGTCGTCGAGGGCATCCAGCGTTCGCTGGCCGCGGGCGAGAAGGTCGCCGTCAAGGGGCTCGGCGTCTTCGACCGCGACAAGGACAAGAGCGCCAAGAACAAGAAGAAGGCCAAGAAGCGCACGGTGGCCACGTTCAGCCCGGCCGACGAGCTGCAGGACGTCGTCGCGGGCGTGAAGAAGGCGAGCACCCGCGTCCGCGAGTCGCTGTCGCTGGTGCCGGCCCAGGCCGCCGCGGTGGCCGAGTCGGCGACCCGTTCGGTGTCCGGCGCCGCCAAGCAGGTGGCCGACGCCGTCCGCGGCGACAAGGACGACGCGGCGCCGAAGGCCGCTGCGAAGACGGCTGCGAAGGCCCCGGCGAAGAAGGCGGCGTCGACGGCGCGCAAGGTGCCGGCCAGCCGTCCGGCGGCGCCGAAGAAGGCGGCCGGACCGGCCCGCAGGACCACCACGACGGCCGCCAAGAAGACGGCGGCCCCGGCCGCGCGCAAGACGACCGCCGCGAAGAAGACCACGGCGACCGCGGCGAAGAAGACGACGGCGACCGCGGCGAAGAAGACCACGACCGCCAAGAAGACGGCGGCCCGCACGACCACGGCGGCGAAGAAGACCGCCACGACGCCCGCGAAGAAGACCACGGCGACCGCGGCGAAGAAGACCACCGCGACGCCCGCGAAGAAGACGACGGCGACCGCGGCGAAGAAGACCACGGCGACGCCCGCGAAGAAGACGACGGCGACCGCGGCGAAGAAGACGACGGCGACCGCGGCCAAGAAGACCACCGTGACCCCCGCCAAGCGGGCGGCCGCCACGCCGGTCACCCCGGCGTCGACGTCGGCGCCCGGCACCACCACGCCGCCGTCGACGCGCAGCTGAACCCGGCGGCACCCGAGCAGCACCCGAGCCGGGCGGTGGCCACGAGGCCCCGCCCGGCTCGCCGCCGCCCGGACCTAGAGCGCGACGTCGAGTTCGGCCAGCAGCGCGGTCGTCCGCGGCCCCACGCCGAGGCGGCGGGCGTCCCAGAGGTCCACGGCGGTGTCGACGTCGCGGCGGACCGTCGTGACGTCGTCGAGGTCCAGCTCGACGACGCCGGCCAGCCGGTGCGCCGCCCGCGACCGGCCACCGAAGGCCGGCTCGAACGCCGCGCCCGGGCCGGCGGCGTAGCTGGTGGTGCCGACGCCCGCGGCGTCGGCGAGGAACGACCGCGGGTGCGCCGCGGCCGCGTCGAGCACGCGCGCCAGTTCGGCCGGGCGCAGCGCCGGGAGGTCGGCGGAGAGCGTCGCCACGGCGGCCGAGGCGTCGGCCGACCGGGCCACCGCCGCGCCGTGGCGCAGCGCCGCGTTCAGCCCCGCGTCGGGGGTGTCGGCCACCACCTCGGCCCCGAGGGCCACGGCCGACGCGGCCGCCTCGTCGTCGTCGGTCACCACGATGACGCGGGCTACCGGCGGGCAGTCGAGGGCGGCCTGGACGGTGTCGGCGGCGAACGCGCGGGCGAACCGCGGGCGGTGCTCGCCGACGGCGTCGGCGAGGCGGGTCTTGGCGTGCTCGGGTCGCTTGACGGGGATCACGATCGTCCAGCGCTGCGGTGTCGTCATCGGGATCCAGTCTGGCGCATCGGCGCGCGCGGCGCGCCGGTGGCCGGTTCGACTCGCATACCCCCGTGGAGCGACACTGTCTGCGGGCATTCACGTGGGCGGAGGGAGAGGTACGTGGCGGGACCGAGTGCGAACGGACCGGCAGGGGTGGGGTTCGCGTTCAAGTTCATCGCAACCCTGATCCGTCCGTTCCTCATGGCCTTCACCCGGCAGAACTGGCGCGGCGGCGAGAACATTCCGCCGGGCGGCACCGGGGTGATCGTCGCGGGGAACCACATCTCGCACTTCGACCCGCTGTCGTTCGCGCATTTCCTGTGGGACAACGGCCGCGCCACCCGGTACCTCGCGAAGTCCGGCGTGTTCCGCGTGCCGGTGTTCGGCCGGCTCATCACGGCCGCGGGGCAGATCCCGGTCTACCGCGAGTCGCGCGACGCCTCGCAGGCGTACCGGGCCGCCGTCGCCGCCGTGAAGGCCGGCGAGCTGGTCGCGATCTACCCCGAGGGCACCATCTCCCGCGACCCCGCTCTCTGGCCGATGGTCGGCAAGACCGGCGCCGCGCGGGTCGCGCTCGAGACCGGCTGCGACGTCATCCCGGTCGCGCAGTGGGGCGCCAACCACGTGCTGGCGCCGTACTCCAAGCGCATCCGGCTGCTGCCGCGCAAGACGATGTCCGTCGTCGCCGGGCCGCCGATCCCGCTCGACGACCTGCGCGGCCGGCCGGTCGACTCCACCGTGCTGCGCATCGCCACCGACCGCATCATGGCGGCCATCACCGCGCAGCTCGCGCAGATCCGCGGCGAGGTCGCGCCGGCCGAGCGGTTCGACCCCAAGGCGGTCGGGCTGCCGCCGGTCGGCGACCCGAAGCAGCGGCCCCAGGAAGAGCAGCCGGAGGAGCAGCCGTGACCCGCGCCGCCGTCTTCGGGGCCGGCTCGTGGGGGACGGCGTTCGCGCTCGTGCTCGCCGACGCCGGCGCCGACGTCACCATCTGGGGCCGCCGCCCGGAGTTGTGCGACGCCATCAACGCCACCCACACCAACCCCGACTACCTGCCCGGCGTCGGGCTGCCGCCGGCGATCCGGGCCACCCACGACCCCGCCGAGGCCGCGCACGGCACCGACCTCGTCGTGCTGGCGGTGCCGTCGCAGTCGCTGCGCGACAACCTGTCCGAGTGGGCGCCGGCGCTGCCGTCGTCCGCGGCGCTGGTCAGCCTGATGAAGGGGGTCGAGCTCGGCACGGCGAAGCGGATGAGCGAGGTCATCGACGACGTCACCGGCGCCGGGCCCGGCCGCATCGCCGCCGTCTCCGGACCCAACCTCGCTCGCGAGATCGCCCAGCGCCAGCCCGCCGCCAGCGTCGTCGCCGCGGCCGACGACGACCTCGCGAAGGCCATCCAGCGGGCCTGCCACTCGCCGCACTTCCGCCCGTACACCAACCACGACCTCGTCGGGGCGGAGCTGGGCGGCGCGGTGAAGAACGTCATCGCGCTGGCCGTCGGCATCGCCGCCGGTCTCGGCTTCGGCGACAACGCCCGAGCCAGCGTCATCACGCGGGGGCTGGCCGAGACCGCGCGGCTGGGCGCCGCGCTCGGCGCCGACGCGTACACGTTCTCCGGACTGGCCGGGCTCGGCGACCTCGCCGCCACCTGCATGTCGCCGCTGTCGCGCAACCGCTCGTTCGGCGAGCAGCTGGGCCGCGGCAAGACGGTCGCCGAGATCGTCGCCGGCACCCGGCAGGTCGCCGAGGGGGTCAAGTCGTGCGAGTCGATCCTCGACCTCGCCGGCCGCCACGGCGTCGACATGCCGATCGTCCAGCACGTCACCGGGGTGGTCCGGGGCGAGCTCACACCGGCCGAGATG
This sequence comes from Jiangella alba, assembly GCF_900106035.1. Classification (GTDB taxonomy): domain Bacteria; phylum Actinomycetota; class Actinomycetes; order Jiangellales; family Jiangellaceae; genus Jiangella; species Jiangella alba. Next base: position 111,462 of record NZ_FNUC01000001.1, on the reverse strand, counting down.
GTGGGGTCGCTGCTGTCCCGGTCGGCCAAGCCCGAACGACACGGGCATTGAGGACGGTAGGGTCGGCGCGGTGAACTACTCGCAGGACCGTCGCATCAGAGTCGCCGTCGTCTTCGGCGGCCGTAGCTCCGAGCACGAGATCTCGTGCGTCACGGCCGGGGGCGTGCTGGCCGCGCTCGACCCGCGCCGGTACGACGTGCTGCCGATCGGCATCACGACGTCCGGCCGCTGGGTGTTGACCTCCGCCGACCCCGCCCACCTGGCCATCAAGGGCCACGCCATGCCGCACGTCGACGACGAGGGCGGCACCGTCGTGCTGCCCGGACGGGGCGAGCTGGCGGTGCAGTCGCCGGGCGAGGTCCCGCACGCGCTGGGCACCGTCGACGTCGTGTTCCCGCTGCTGCACGGCCCGTACGGCGAGGACGGCACCATTCAGGGGCTGCTCGAGCTGGCCGACGTCCGCTACGTCGGGTCGGGTGTGCTGGCCTCGGCCGTCGGCATGGACAAGCACGTCATGAAGCTGCTGCTGGCCGGCGCCGGGCTGCCCGTCACCCGGCACGTCCTGGTGCGCCCGTCGGCGTGGGAGCCGCAGCGCGACCGCGTCATCGCCGAGGCCGAGGCGTTCGGCTACCCGGTGTTCGTCAAGCCGGCCCGCGCCGGGTCGAGCATGGGCGTCAGCAAGGCCCGCGACGCCGCCGAGCTGGAGGCCGCGGTGCTCGCCGCCCGCGAGCACGACCCCAAGGTGCTGGTCGAGGAGGCCGTCACCGGCCGCGAGGTCGAGTGCGGCGTGCTCGAGGGCCAGGGCGGCGGCGAGCCCGAGGCGAGCGTCGTCGGCGAGATCCGCCTCGGCGCCGGGCACGAGCTGTACGACTTCGAGGCCAAGTACCTGCCCGGCGACGACGTGTCGCTCGACATCCCCGCCGACCTCCCGGCCGACGTCGCCGAGCGGGTGCGGCGGATGTCCATCGACGCGTTCCAGGCGCTGTCCTGCGAGAGCCTCGCCCGCGTCGACTTCTTCCTCCGCGACGACGGCTCGCTCGTCGTGAACGAGCTGAACACGATGCCAGGCTTCACCCCGACGTCGATGTTCCCGCAGCTGTGGGCGAAGACCGGCATCGACTACCCGTCGCTGGTCGACCGCCTCGTCGACACCGCCCTGCGCCGTCCCACCGGTCTGCGCTAGGCCGCGTTGCGCGCGTACACCACGACGCCCAGGCCCTCGTGCGTCGTCTCCTCCCAGAGCGTGAAGCCGAGGCGGCGCATGACGGCGATCGACCTCGTGTTGGCCGGGATCGTGATGGAGATCAGCCGCGGCAGGCCCAGCTCGCCGAACGCGTGCTCCATCCACGCTGTCGCGGCCTCGGTGGCGTAGCCGTGCCCCCACGCGTGCGGCGCGAGCCGCCAGCCGATCTCGACGTCGTCGGGGTACCAGTAGTGGCGGTGGATGCCGGTGAAGCCGAGGAACGCGCCGTCGGCGGTCCGTTCCACCGCGGCCAGGCCGTAGCCGTCGCGCAGGTGACCGTCGCGCATCTTCGCCAGCATGCCGTCGGACGCGGCGCGGTCGAGCGGGCCGGTGGTGAAGTGCTCCATGACGGCGGGGTCGGCGTTCATCGCCGCGAACGCGTCGGCGTCGCGCGGCTCGATCGGGCGCAGGGTGAGGCGGTCCGTCGTCAGGGTGGTGGGCATCGTCCGACGCTAGCGCAGGCCGCGCTCCGGGTCGGTGTCGAGGATCGCCGTCGCGAGGTCGGTCAGCACGTTCGCCTCGGGCGCGTAGTCGTCGGGCACGGCGACCTCGATCAGCACCTCGCGGTCGACGGCGGTGAAGAAGATGCCGCCCTCACCCTCGTCGGCCAGCCAGCCGACGCCGTCGACGTCGAACAGCTGGGCGTCCGGGCGGTAGGAGGCAGGCATCGCGACGCCGCAGCGCAGCACGATCGCCGGCTGCCCCCAGGCGGCCACGTACTCCGAGGACGGGTCGACGTCACGCTCGATCGCGTCGTCGACGGTGTCGGGGAGGGCGTCCTGGAGGGCGGCGCAGACGTCCGCGCTGCCGGGCTCGGGTTCGTGCGGCGTGACGTCGACGGCGCCGAACCCGCAGCCGGCCAGCACCGTCGCGAGGAGGATGACGGCCGGCGTCAGATGTGGACGACTGGGCACGTGAGCGTGCGGGTGATGCCGTCGACCGTCTGGACACGGGCGACCACGAGCTTCCCCAGATCGTCGACGTTGCCGGCCTCGGCCCGCACGATGACGTCATACGGGCCGGTGACGTCCTCGGCGAGTGTGACGCCGTCGATCTCGGAGATCTTCCGGGCGACCTCGGCGGCCTTGCCCACCTCGGTCTGGATCAGGATGTAAGCCTGTACGACCACGGGTTTGCCCTCCCACGCGTGTTGTGTGCGAAGGGGTCAACCTATCTGGTCGAGGAAACGTGCGGGAGAAGAGGGAGCGCAGAGAATGCCCGACAGCGTTGGCGAGCTGGGAGAGTTCGGCCTCATCGGCGCCGTGACCGCACGGCTGCCGCAGGGCCAGGACGTCCTCCTCGGCCCCGGCGACGACTCCGCCGTGGTCGCGGCGCCCGACGGCCGCGTCGTGGTGACGACCGATCTGCTGGTGGAGAACCGGCACTTCCGCCGCGACTGGTCCGACCCCTCCGACGTCGGTCACAAGGCGGCCGCGCAGAACCTGTCCGACATCGAGGCGATGGGCGCCCGGCCCACCTCCCTCGTGGTGGGCCTGGGCCTCCCGGCCGACCTCCCGTCGGCGTGGGCGGTCGCGCTCTCCGCCGGCCTGGCCGAGGAGGCCGCCCTGGTCGGCGCCTCCGTCGTCGGGGGTGACGTCGTGCGCTCGCCGCTGGTCGTCGTGTCGGTGACGGCGCTGGGCACGCTCTCCGGTGCCACGCCCGTCACCCGTTCCGGCGCCCGGCCGGGCGACGTCGTCGCGGTGTGCGGGCGGCTCGGCTGGGCGGAGGCCGGCTTCCAGGTGCTGAGCCGCGGGTTCCGCACGCCGCGCCTGGTGGTCGAGGCGCACCGGCGGCCCCAGGTCCCGTACGGCGCCGGTGCGGAGGCCGCTGCCCTCGGCGCCACCGCGATGTGCGACGTGAGCGACGGCCTGCTGGGCGACCTCGGCCACGTGGCCGCCGCGAGCTCCGTCGCCATCGACGTCGACCCCGCCACGCTCGACGTGGCCGCGCCGCTGCGCGAGGTGGCGTCCGCGCTGGGCGCCGACCCGCTCACCTGGGTCCTCACCGGCGGCGACGACAACGCTTTGGTGGCGACGTTCCCCGCGGGGGCCGAGCTGCCCGACCGGTGGACGGTCATCGGCGCTGTCTCCGCCGGCTCCGGCGTGACCGTCGATGGTGCGGAGTACGCGGCGCCCGGAGGCCACGACCACTTCGCCGGCCCCTGACCGTCGACGGCGGCGCTTCGCCAGGCGGCATCCCGACGGCCGCCCGGCGTGCTGGCGCCAGCGCGCCAGCGTTCGCGGCGCGACGTTGTCGGTGCCCGCCCGTAGGGTGGGCCCCACCCGGGCCGGGAGGGGTCGACCTACCACGACGCAACACCGCGCGGCGCTTGCGCAGCGCCGGCGTCCTCGGGCCCGCGCCGCCTTCCACGCCCCGTCGCGTGCCGCTGGGCGACCGTCACCCAGCTCCCGCACCAGGATCATCCAGGTTTTGGGGTGCTATCACGCCCCAAAACCTGGATGATCCTGGAGCAGCGCCGGCCAGCGAAGGACGACCCGAGCGGAGTCGGTAGCCAAGAACTCCACCCACGGCCAGTGAGCGGCCAGCGGACCAGGAGCGCAGCGAGCAGGGGGCCGGGGCCCATTCTTTGGCCGGGCCCCCGACCATGGAAAGCAGCAGGGGGCAGGTCAGCGGTGAGAACCAAGCCGACGGACGCCCGGCGAACCGAGAAACCCAACACACGACAACGAACCGCCCCCCACCAGGGGAGCGGTTCATGGTCGTTCAGGCAAGCGTCAGCGGCGCGCGACTTTGCCGGCCTTGAGGCACGAGGTGCAGACGTTCAGCCGCTTGGGGGTGCCCCCGACGACCGTCCGCACGGTCTGGATGTTCGGGTTCCAGCGACGCGGGGTCCGGCGGTGCGAGTGCGAGATCGAGTTGCCGAAGCCCGGGCCCTTGCCGCAGACATCGCAGGTGGCAGCCACGGAGACTCCTACTGAGACGGATGATGGAAGACAACGGTCAACGTGCCCGCACCAGCACACCCGGCGCGAACAACCGCCCCAGCGTACCGGGCCGCCGCGCCAGATAACAAACCGGCGCGGGGTAGTCTCGCCGGGTGCCACCGGTTCCCGACGCTGAGATCGTGCTGCGCTGGTGTCGCGCCGGCCTGGACGCGCTCGCGGCGGCCCGTGAAGAGATCGACGCGCTGAACGTGTATCCGGTGCCGGACGGCGACACGGGAACCAACCTGTACCTCACCATGGAGGCCGCGCTCCAGCACGCCGAGGATGCCGAGCCGACGCTGGCGGCCACGGCCGAGGCGGCGGCGCGCGGAGCGCTCATGGGCGCCCGCGGCAACTCCGGCATCATCGTCGCGCAGATGCTGCGCGGCGTCGCCGACGTGCTGGGGCGGGAGGGGACGACGCTCGCGGACGGACGAGCGCTCGCCGACGGCCTGGACCGAGCGGCCGACGAGGCACGCCGAGCCGTCGCCGAGCCCGTCGAGGGCACCATCCTCAGCGTGGCCCGCGCCGCCGCCGACGCCGCACTGCGCCGCGCCGAGGCACCGGACCCCACCCTCCCCGCCGTCGCCCTCGCCGCGGCCGCCGCCGCCCACGAGGCCCTCGACCGGACCCCCGCCCAGCTGGACGTGCTGCGCCGGGCGGGCGTCGTCGACGCGGGCGGGCGGGGGCTGACGGTGCTGCTGGACGCGTTCGACACCGTGCTGACCGGACGGCGGCCGCTGCCCCGCCCGCGCACGGTCGGCACCCACACCGTCCCCGCCCCTGCGCTCCCGAGCGCACAAGAGACCACGGGCCCTGCCTACGAGGTCATGTACCTCCTCGACGCCCCACAGGAGCGGATCGACCCGCTCAAGCGGACTCTCGCCGGCATCGGCGACTCGCTGGTCGTCAGCGGCGCCGGCGACGAGTGGAACGTGCACGTCCACACCGACGACGCGGGCGCGGCCATCGAGGCGGGCATCACCGCCGGCCGGCCGCACCGCATCAGCGTCACCTACCTGCCCGTCCAGCACCACCCGCCGGCGACGGCCCAGCAGCGGGTCGTCGTCGCGTTCGCCGCGGGCGACGGGCTGGCCGAGCTGTTCGCCGAGGCCGGAGCGGTCGTCGTCGCGACGGCGACGGGGCACCGGCCGTCCACCGGCGAGATGCTGTCCGCCGTCGACCGCGGCGACGCCACCCGCACGGGCGACGTCGTCATCCTGCCGAACGAGCGCGACGCCGTCCCGGTGGCCGAGGCCGCCGCCGCGGAGCTGCGCACCCACGGCCGGAGGGCGGCCGTCATCCCGACGGTCGCGCAGGTCCAGGGCCTCGCCGCGCTCGCCGTCCACGAGCCGCACCGCGCCTTCGACGCCGACGTCGTCGCGATGACGGCCGCCGCGGGCCAGACCCGCCACGGCGCCGTCACCATCGCCGCGAAGCAGGCCGTGACGATGGCCGGCCGGTGCGAACCGGGTGACGTGCTCGGAGTCGTCGACGGCGACTTCGCGGTGATCGGCGCCGACCTGCTGGAGGTGGCCACCGAGGTGGTCGCCCGTATGCTCGCGGCAGGGGGCGAGCTGGTCACCGTCGTCACCGGCGACGCCGCCGGAGAAGGCCTCGCCGACGGTGTCGCCCGCGCGGTCCGCCGCGGCCACCCCGAAGCCGACACCGTCGTCTACCGCGGCGGTCAACCCCGCTACCCGCTACTGCTCGGAGTCGAGTGATGGTCGGATTCGACACGCAGCTGACCCCCGTGGTCGGCGACAAGACCGCCAAGGCGCTGGCGAAGACGCTGGACCTGCACACCGTCGGCGACCTCATGCGCCACTACCCGCGCCGCTACGTGCAGCGCGGCGAGCTGACCGAGCTCAGCTCCCTGCGCGACGACGAGCTCGTCACCGTCGTCGCGCGGGTGAAGAGCGTGGCGAACCGGCGCATGAAGAACCGCCGCGGCTCGATCCTGGAGGCGGTCGTCACCGACGGCACCGGCGAGCTGCGGCTGACGTTCTTCAACCAGGCGTGGCGCGAGCGCGACCTGCGGCCCGAGCGCATCGGGCTGTTCGCCGGCAAGGTCGGCACGTTCCGCGAACAGCGCCAGCTCGCGCACCCCGAGTACCAGATGTTCCCCGACGACATCACCGACTTCCGGCAGGCGGCCGAGGAGTACGCCGACGAGATCATCCCGGTCTACCCGGCCAGCGAGAAGGTGCCGTCGTGGCTGATCGCGAAGTCGGTCGAGGTGACGTTGCAGCAGCTCGGCGACCTCCCCGACCCGCTGCCCGACGAGGTGCTGCGCAAGCGCCGGCTGCCCGGCCTCGTCGCGGCGCTGAACGCCGTGCACCGTCCGAAGGCCATCGAGAAGGCGTGGACGGCGCAGCGGCGGCTGCGCTTCGAGGAGGCCTTCGTCCTGCAGACGGAGCTGGCCCGGCGCCGCCTGTCGACGGCCGCGCTGCCGGCGAAGCCGCGCCGCGCCACGCCGGGCGGGCTGGTCGACGCGCTGGACGAGCGGCTGCCGTTCGAGCTGACGGAGGGCCAGCGGCAGGTCGGCGACCAGCTGGCCGCCGAGCTGGACACCCCGCACCCGATGCACCGGCTGCTGCAGGGCGAGGTCGGCGCCGGCAAGACCGTCGTCGCGCTGCGGGCCATGCTGGCCGTCGTCGACGCCGGGGGACAGGCCGCGCTGCTGGCGCCGACGGAGGTGCTGGCCCAGCAGCACCACCGCTCGCTGACGGCGATGCTCGGCGAGCTGGCGCAGGCCGGCATGCTCGGCGGCGCCGACCAGGGCACCCGGGTGGCGCTGCTCACCGGCTCGATGTCGACGGCGCAGCGGCGCACCGCGCTGAACGAGATCGTCACGGGCGACGCCGGCATCGTCGTCGGCACCCACGCGCTGCTGGAGGAGAACGTCCAGTTCTTCGACCTCGGCCTGGTCGTCGTCGACGAGCAGCACCGGTTCGGCGTCGAGCAGCGGGCCGCGCTGGCCGCCAAGAGCCGCGACGGAACCCGGCCGCACGTGCTGGTCATGACGGCGACGCCGATTCCGCGGACGGTCGCCATGACGGTCTTCGGCGACCTCGAGATCTCGACGCTGTCCGACGTCCCGCGCGGCCGCGCCGACGTCGCGACGCACGTCGTGCCGGTCGACGAGAAGCCGCACTACCTCGACCGCGCGTGGCAGCGCGTGCGCGAGGAGGTCGAGGCCGGGCACCGCGTCTACATCGTCTGCCCGCGCATCGGCGACGACGACAACGGCTCGGCCGAGGAGGAGCCGCCGCCGGCCGATGACGACAAGCGCCGCCCGGCCGCCGTCCTCGAGCTGGCCGAGCACCTGCGCACCGGCCCGCTGGAAGGCGTCGGCCTGGACGTCCTGCACGGCCGGCTGCCGGCGGAGACGAAGGACGCGGTCATGGCGGCGTTCGCGGCCGGCACGACGCCGGTCGTAGTGGCGACGACCGTCATCGAGGTCGGCATCGACGTGCCGACGGCGTCCATGATGGTCGTCGTCGACGCCGACCGGTTCGGCGTGTCGCAGCTGCACCAGCTGCGCGGGCGCATCGGCCGCGGCGCCATCCCGGGCGTGTGCCTGCTGGTCACCGAGGCGCCCCCGGGCACGCCGGCGCGCGAGCGGCTGGACGCCGTCGCCGGCACCCGCGACGGGTTCGAGCTCTCGCAGGTCGACCTCGAGCACCGCCGCGAGGGCGACGTGCTCGGCGCGTCGCAGTCCGGCCACCGGTCCAGCCTCAAGCTGCTCCGGGTCATCCGCGACGTCGAGATCATCGAGCAGGCCCGCGAGGACGCCGGCGCCGTCGTCGAGGCCGACCCCGACCTCACCGCCCACCCGGCCCTGCTGGACGCCGTCCGGGCCGCGCTGGCCGAGCAGGAGGCCGACTACCTCGACAAGGCGTGAGACCGGGCCGCCCAGGCGATCCCGGACCCCGCCACGGCGGCCGCCAGCAGCGCGGCCAGCCGCAGCGCCGCCGGTGCGCCGTCCAGGGCCAGCGCGCCGCCGTTGCCCAGCAGGAACGCCGTCGCGACGCACCAGCCGACGGCCGCGATGCACAGTGCCGCCACCAGGTGCGCCGCCCAGGCCGCGTACACCCCGACGGCGATCACCATGAGCCCCACGCGGACGTCGCCGTGCGCGGCGGGGACGGCGAGCGCGGCCGCGCAGCCGCCGGCGGCCAGGACGGCGTACCCGACGGCCAGCACGACCTCCAGCGGCCAGCCGGCGGCCCGGGCGACGAACGGTGCGGGGGAGTCGGTCACCGGCCCAGGCTCCGCCACGCCACGGCGGAGGGCGGCGCTCCCCACGGGTTCCTGACGCCGCACGCGCGAATCTCAACGCTTTCTTGACGCCTGGCGGCCGGATGAGGCGCCGCGGCCGTGCTGGAATCGAGGACGTGATCGTGGACAAGGCCGTCTATCGCGACGGCGAGCGCGAGGAGATCGACGGCGACATCAGCGAGCCGTTCGAGCGGGCGAAGGCGCGCGGCGACTGCTTCCTGTGGATCGGCCTGTTCGAGCCGGCGCACGAGGAGTTCGACCTCATCGTCGACGAGCTGAAGCTGCACCCGCTCGCCGTCGACGACGCCGTCAACGCGCACCAGCGGCCGAAGCTGGAGCTGTACGGCGACACCGTCTTCGCCGTGTTCAAGACGCTCGAGCACCGCTCCGACGCCGCCACGCTCGACGTCGGCGAGATCATGATGTTCATCGGCGACGACTTCGTGATCACCGTCAGGCACGGCGCCATCAACCCGCTCGACACCGTCCGCCACCGCGTCGAGTCGGAGAAGTGGCTGCTCGACGCGGGACCGGCCGGGGTGCTGTACGCCGTCAGCGACCTCATCGCCGACAGCTACACGCGGCTGGCCCGGCAGGTCGAGGCGGACGTCATCGAGACCGAGCGGCTGGTGTTCCAGCCCGGCGCCGCCGACGCCACCGAGGCGATCTACTCGCTGAAGCGGCAGGTCCTGCAGTTCCGCATCGCCGTGGACCCGCTGGTGCCGGTCATGGAGGACCTCACCCGGGGCCGCGTGGCGCTGTGCGCCGGCCTGAGCGAGTACTTCCGCGACATCCTCGACCACCTGCTGCGCGTCGACCGCATGGTGGAGGCGCAGAACGAACTGCTGACGGGCGTGCTGGCGGCCAACCTGTCGCTGGTGACCATGCAGCAGAACGTCGACCTGCGCAAGATCTCGGCGTGGGCCGCGATCGTGGCCGTCCCGACGATGATCGCCGGGGTGTACGGCATGAACTTCGACCACGTGCCCGAACTGCACTGGACCTTCGGCTATCCGCTGGCCGTGGGCGTCATGATAGGCGCGTGTCTGTTGCTCTATCGCAAGCTGCGCCGCAGCGGCTGGCTCTGAGGTCCGTACCACCTGGTACGGTCCGCCGGTGACGCGCATCGTGGCCGGCGCCGCGGGCGGCCGGCGGCTGTCCGTCCCGCCCGGCAACCGCACCCGGCCGACGTCCGACCGCGTGCGCGAGGCGCTGTTCTCGTCGCTGGCGGCGATGTTCGGCGGAAGCCTCGGCGGGTTGCGCGTGCTCGACCTCTACGCGGGCAGCGGCGCGCTCGGCCTGGAGGCGCTGTCACGCGGCGCGGACCACTGCCTGCTGGTCGAGTCCGACGCCCGCGCCGCGGCCGTGATCAGGGCGAACGTCAAGGCGGTGGGCCTGCCCGGCGCGGTGGTCGTGGCGGCCGCGGCGGAACGCACCCTGGCCACGCCGCCGGACGCGCCGTACGACGTCGTGCTGGCCGATCCGCCGTACGCGATGGTTGACGCCGAGTTGAGCGGGGTACTCGTCTCCCTGACGGCGGGCTGGCTCGCTCCGGACGCGGTGGTCGTGGTCGAACGCGACCGCCGAAGCGCGCCGGTGACCTGGCCCGACGACATCGAGCCCGGTCGGGAACGGCGGTACGGCGAGACCGTGCTCTGGTACGGTCGCGCCCGGTGAAATGACACAGGAGGACACGTGCGCCGCTGTCTGTGCCCAGGCTCGTTCGACCCGGTCACGAACGGGCATATCGACGTCATCGAGCGGGCTGCGAGCCTGTTCGACGAGGTCGTCGTCGCCATCGGGGCCAACGAGTCGAAGAAGGGCCTGTTCACGGTCGACGAGCGCATCGACCTGCTCGAGAAGGTGTGCGCGCACCTGCCCGCCGTCCGGGTCGAGAGCTTCGAGGGGCTCTTGGTCGATTTCGCCCGTCAGCGCGATATCCCGGCTGTCGTGAAAGGGCTGCGCGCGGTCACCGATTTCGACTATGAACTACAGATGGCGCAGATGAACCACCGCCTGACGGGACTGGAGACGCTGTTCGTCGCCACCAATCCCGACTACTCGTTCCTTTCGTCCTCGTTGGTGAAAGAGGTAGCGTCCTACGGCGGTGACGTCGCTGGGCTGGTGCCCGACGTGGTACTCCAGCGGCTGAATGAGAGATTGGGACGCCGGTGATCCTGCTCCGGCACACCTAGGGGGATGGTCATGGAGGTTCATGACAAGATCGCCGAGATCGTCGCACTCGTCGACTCGGCGCGGACGATGCCCATGTCGTCCACCGCAATGGTGAACAAACAACAGTTGCTGACCCTGCTCGACGAGGTCCGCGAGGGGTTGCCGGCGAACCTGCAGGCGGCCGAGGCGGTCCTGGGCCAGCGCGAGGCGCTGCTGATCGAGGCGCGCGGCAACGCCGAGCGCATCCTCGCCAACGCCAACTCCGAGCAGGCCCGCCTGGTGGCCGACCACGCCGTCACGCAGGCCGCCCGGCAGGAGGCCGAGGAGATCCTGCGGCAGGCCCGCGAGCAGGCCGAGAACATCCGCAGCGACGCCGACGACTACGTCGACGCGAAGCTGGCCCGGCTGGAGATCTCGGCGGCCCGCATCGTCGAGACCGTCCGCGACGGCCGCGAGCAGCTGCGTCATCCCACGGCCTACGAAGAGCTGTCGCAACGTCGCAACGGCAACGCGGTCATCGTGCCGCAGCTCGACGGCGCGCAGGACGACTTCAGCGCCGGTTCCGACGGCCGGGCCGAGCAGTTCGGCGCGGACGTCGGCGACCCGCCGGACGAGCCCCGTTCCGGCGAGCACGACGCGCGGCCCGACAAGCTCACGTCGGGTTTGGGATAGCGGGCCGCCGTCTAGTACCATCGGTCGTCGGCCTCACGCTGAGGTCGAGGTTGGCATGCCCTTACCAGCACGAGAGTTGACTACGCTGAGCACGCTCGATCCGCGCGCCCCGTTCGTACTCGCCACGCACGAGCTCGGACGACGGCCAGGGTCGACCCAGAAGGTCGCTCTCACGGTACCGGCACCCGCCGATCTCGGACTCGGTGCTGTGGTCGGGGTGCCCGAAGGGGCCGACATCGAGCTGGACCTGCGGCTCGAGTCGGTCATGGAGGGTGTGTTGGTGTCCGGCACCGTCCGGGCGCCGTTCACGGGCGAGTGCGTGCGCTGCCTGGAGCCCGTCGACGGCGAAGTCGTCGCCGAGGTCCAGGAACTGTACGTCTACCCGGAACGGGCCGACGACCCCGACACCGAGACCGACGACGAAGAACTACGGGTCGAGGACGACCTCCTCGACCTCGAACAACCGGTCCGGGACGCGGTGGTGCTCGCACTGCCGCAGTCGCCGGTCTGCCGAGACGACTGCCCGGGCCTGTGCCCGGACTGCGGCGCCCGGCTGGCCGACGACCCGGACCACACGCACGACACCACCGATCCACGGTGGGCGGCCCTGGCCGGGTTGCTCACCGACGACACGAACGAGACCGGCTCGAACAGGGCCGGCCCGACGGAAGAGAGCTAGCCGTGGCCGTCCCGAAGCGGAAGATGTCGCGCAGCAACACCCGCCACCGCCGTTCGCAGTGGAAGGCGAAGCTGCCGCAGGTCCAGCAGCGCACCGTGAACGGGCGCACCACCTGGGTCGTCGCGCACCGCGCCACCGTGGTCGAGGACTCCCAGGGCACGCCGCTGTTCCTGGAGTACAACGGCCGCCAGGTCGGCGACGTCTGAGGGCTCGCGTAGGAGCCCCCAGGTGACGTCCGAGGCCCCATCCCTGTCCGTGCTGGAGGGGCGCCTCGGCGTGCCCATCGAACCCCAGCTGCTGCAGCTGGCGCTGACCCACCGCTCGTACGCGTACGAGAACGGCGGGCTGCCGACCAACGAGCGGCTGGAGTTCCTGGGCGACGCCGTGCTCGGCCTGGTCGTCACCGACGCGCTGTACCGGCTGCACCCCGATCTGTCCGAGGGGCAGCTGGCGAAGCTGCGAGCCGCCGTGGTCAACATGCGCGCGCTCGCCTCCGTCGCCCGCGAGCTCGAGCTGGGCCGGTTCGTCCGGCTCGGCCGCGGCGAGGAGACCACCGGCGGGCGGGACAAGTCGTCCATCCTCGCCGACACCGTCGAGGCGCTCATCGGCGCCGTCTACCTCGACCGCGGGCTGGTCGAGACCTCCGCGCTGGTGCACCGCCTGGTCGACGACCTCATCGAGGCGTCCGCGCTGCTCGGCGCCGGGCTGGACTGGAAGACGTCGCTGCAGGAGCTGACGTCGCGGCACGCGCTCGGTGTCCCCGAGTACCGCATCGCCGAGGACGGCCCCGACCACGCGAAGACGTTCACCGCCGACGTCGTGGTCAGCGGCGAGGTGCGCGGCACCGGCACCGGCCGCAGCAAGAAGGAGGCCGAGGCGCGCGCCGCCGAACTGGCCTGGAAGGCGCTCAGCGAGGCCGCCGAGGCCGAGCAGGCCGCGGCCGGCGACCCCGGTGCCCGAACTCCCTGAGGTCGAGGTCGTCCGGCGTGGCCTCGTCGCGCACGCCGTCGGCCGCGTCATCGACCACGTCGAGGTGACGCACGCCCGCGCCGTCCGCCGGCACGTCGCCGGTCCCGCCGACTTCGCCGGATCGCTGGTCAAGGCCGCCTTCACCGACGCCCGGCGGCGCGGCAAGTACCTGTGGCTGCCGCTGGACGACGGCGTCCGCGCGGTCGTCGGGCACCTCGGCATGAGCGGCCAGCTGCTGGTCCAGCCGGGCGCCGCGCCTGACGAGACGCACCTGCGGGTCCGCTTCGTCTTCGCCGACGGCGACCCCGAGCTGCGCTTCGTCGACCAGCGCACGTTCGGCGGCCTGGCCGTCGCGGGGCTGGGTCCGGACGGCGTGCCCGTCCCGATCGCGCACATCGCGCCCGACCCGCTGGACCCCGCGTTCGACGACGAGGCGTTCCGGCTGGCGCTGGGGCGCCGCCACACCGGCGTCAAGCGGGCGCTGCTGGACCAGTCGCTGATCTCCGGCGTCGGCAACATCTACGCCGACGAAGCGCTGTGGCGGGCGAAGCTGCACTTCGCCCGGGCCACCGAGACCCTGCGCCGGCCCGACGTCGCGCGGCTGCTGCAGGCGGTGCGCGAGGTCATGGCGGCCGCGCTCCAGCAGGGCGGCACGTCGTTCGACAGCCTCTACGTGAACGTCAACGGCGAGAGCGGGTACTTCGACCGCTCGCTGGACGCCTACGGGCAGGAAGGGCGTCCGTGCCGCCGCTGCGGCACCCCGATCCGGCGTGACCCGTTCATGAACAGATCGTCCTACACCTGCCCTCGCTGCCAGCCTCGTCCGCGGCATGCGCGCTGGTGAGACCTCAGCGCCCGGTGCCCCGGTCAGTCCGCGCCGGTGGGGCGGGTGCCGGGAGGCGCCTGCTGGTCGACGTCGGTCCACACCTCGGTCAGCCGCTGGATCAGCCCGTCGCTGAGGTGCGCGAACGTCGCGCACTCGAAGTGCTGGATCACGGTGCCGACGCGCCCGGTGACGTGCGAACGGCACGCCGCCGCGTCGCCGGCTCCGACGAGCTCCTCGACACGCAGCCGGTCGAAGCCGGGGTAGTCGGCGTTGAGCCGGATCCACGCGTCGCGTCCGAAGGTCTCGCCGGTGTGCACGTACCGGCAGGTGAAGTCTGGGTGGAGGTACTGTTCGAGGTCGCCCCATCGCCGTTCGTCGATGGCGGTCATCAGAGCCCTCAACGCGGATTCGGCCTCCATGGTCGCGGACCCTATCGCGACGGCCGCCGGAGCCGGGGGGCGGCCGATCCCGTACGGTATGCGCGCTGGTGAGACCGTTGAGGGATTCCTTCGAACGAGTTGACCGAGAGGCACGTCCGGTGAGATGCTGGTATGCGTTGCGGCCTGTGCGTCTACGGTCAGACGGGTGCCGCGTCATACACGAAAAGTGATCATCACATTCTCAGGCCTTCTGGAGGGCTTCGACAATGGCGAAGGCGCTGTTGGGTTATGTCGGGGGAACTGATCCAAGGCTCACTACCGAGGTACAGCGCTTGCGCAGGCGGGTGACCGACCTCGAAGCGCAGGTGCTGCGGCTTCAGGTCGAGAACGACCAGCTTGCCGAGGCAGCTGTCGAGCACGGCCGTCTCCTCGACGACACCGGGCTGCACGACACGCATGTGCCGCAACCGGCCCTGACCTGAGCGTAGCGGTTGTAGGCTGGCCCCCACATGCAGGGGAGTCGGTCCATTGCACCTGAAGAACTTGACGTTACGGGGATTCAAGTCCTTCGCGTCGTCCACGACGCTACGCCTGGAACCGGGCATCACCTGTGTCGTCGGGCCCAACGGTTCGGGTAAGTCGAACGTCGTCGACGCCCTGGCCTGGGTCATGGGCGAGCAGGGGGCCAAGAGTCTGCGCGGCGGCAAGATGGAGGACGTCATCTTCGCCGGCACCGCGGGGCGTCCCGCGCTCGGCCGCGCCGAGGTCGTCCTCACCATCGACAACACCGACGGTGCGCTGCCGATCGAGTACTCCGAGGTCACCATCTCGCGGACGATGTTCCGCAACGGCGGCTCCGAGTACGCCATCAACGGCCAGTCCTGCCGGCTGCTGGACGTGCAGGAGTTGCTGTCCGACTCCGGCATCGGCCGCGAGATGCACGTCATCGTCGGCCAGGGCCAGCTCGACGCCGTCCTGTCCGCCACGCCCGACGACCGCCGCGGCTTCGTCGAGGAGGCGGCCGGCGTCCTCAAGCACCGCAAGCGCAAAGAGAAGGCGCTGCGCAAGCTCGAGGCGATGGCCGCGAACCTCACCCGCGTGCAGGACCTCACCGCCGAGCTACGCCGTCAGCTGGGGCCGCTGGGCCGGCAGGCCGAGTTGGCCCGCAGGGCCGCGACCATCCAGTCCGACCTGCGCGACTCCCGGCTGCGGGTGCTCGCCGACGAGCTGGTGCAGGCCCGGGCCAGCTTCGAGCAGGAGGTCGCCGACGAGACCGCGCTGAAGGCCCGGCAGGCCGAGCTGGCCCGCGCGCTCGAGCAGGCGCGCGCCGCCGAGACCCGGCTGGAGGCCGAGGTCGCCCAGGTGGCGCCGCGGTTGACGCAGGCCTCCGACGCCTGGTACCAGCTGTCCGGGCTGCGCGAGCGGGTCCGCGGCACCGCGTCGCTGGCCACCGAGCGGGCCCGGCACCTGTCCGCCGCCGGCGAGGCGCCGCGGTCCGGCCGCGACCCCGACGAGCTCGAGCAGGAGGCCGCCGCCGTCCGCGAGCAGGAGGCCGAGCTCGAGGAGCAGATCGCCGCCGCCCGCGAGGCGCTCGACGACGCGCTCGAGACCAGCCGCGTCGCCGAGGAGGAGGCCCAGGCCGAGGAGCGCCGGCTGGCCGCCGCCGTCCGGGCCAGCGCCGACCGCCGCGAGGGCGTGGCCCGGCTGTCCGGCCAGCTCGACGGCGCCCGCCGCCGGGCCGCCGCGGCCGAGGCCGAGCTGACCCGTCTCGGCGCCGCCCGCGAGGAGGCGCGCCGCCGCGCCACCGCCGCCGAGCACGAGTACACCGCGCTCGAGACCACCATCGCCGGGCTGTCCGTCGGCGAGGACGGCCTCGACAGCGAGCACGAGCGGGCCGCGGCCGCGCTGGCCGCCGCCGACGACGTCCTCACCACGCTGCGCGAGCAGGAGCGGGCCGCCGAGGGCGAGCGGGCCGCGCTGGTGGCCCGGCACGAGGCGCTGCAGATGGGGCTGGCCCGCCGCGACGGCTCCGAGGCGCTGCTGGCCGCGTCCGACCGGCTGTCCGGCGTGCTCGGTTCGGTGGCCGCGCTGCTCACCGTCGAGTCCGGCTGGGAGGCCGCGGTCGCCACCGCGCTGGGCGCCGCGTCCGACGCCGTCGCCGTCGGGTCCGTCGACGACGCCGTCGCCGCGCTGCGGCTGCTCCGCGACGACGACCTCGGCCGGGCCGGGCTGCTGGTCGGCGGCGCGCCGTACGACGACCCCGCGTCCTGGCAGCCGCTGCCGGGCGGGCTGCGCTACGTCGTCGACCTCGTCACCACGCCGGCCGAGCTGCGGCCCGCGCTGACCAACCTGCTGCGCGGAGTCGCCGCCGTCGACGACCTCGCCGCCGCCCGCGCGCTGGTCGCCGAGCTGCCCGAGCTCGTCGCCGTCACCCGCGACGGCGACCTCCTCGGCCGCGACCGCGCCTACGGCGGGTCCAGCAGCGCGCCCAGCCTGCTGGAGGTGCAGGCCGCCGTCGACGAAGCCGCCGACCGGCTGGCCATCGCCACCGGCAAGGCCGAGGACCTCGGCCGCAAGCTGGCCGCCGCCGAGCGCACCCGCGCCGAGGCGGCCGCGGCCGAGTCCGCCGCGCTGACGAAGCTGCGCGAGTCCGACGCCGAGCTGTCCTCCGTCGCCGAGCAGCTGGGCCGGTTGAGCGGCACCGCGCGGGCCGCCTCCGAGGAGGCCGAGCGGCTGGCCGAGTCCGTCGCCCGGGCCGAGGAGGCCCGCGACCGCGACCTTGGCGCGCTGGAAGAGATGGAAGAGCGGCTCGCCGCCGCCGAGGAAGCCGGCGACGACGACGTCGAGCCGTCCACCGACGAGCGCGACCGCCTCGCCGAGCGGTCCCGCGCCGCCCGGCAGGGCGAGACCGAGGCGCGGCTGGCGCTGCGCACCGGCGAAGAGCGGGCCCGCGCGCTGACCGGCCGGGCCGAGGGCCTCGAACGGGCCGCCCGGCAGGAGCGCGCCGCCCGCGAGGCCGCCGTCGCCGCTGCCCGCCGCCGGGCCGCGGAGGCCCGGGTCGCCGCCGCGGTCGGCCGCGGCGCCGCCGTCGTGCTGCGCCACCTCGAGCGGTCGCTGGAGCTGGCCGCAGCCGAGCGCGACGAGGTGCAGGAGCTGCGGGCCGAGCGCGAGCAGGCGCTGACGGCCGAGCGGGCGCGGGTGCGCGAGGTGTCGGCGGAGCTCGACGAGATCACGTCCACCGTCCACCGCGACGAGCTGGCCCGCGCCGAGCACCGCATGCGGGTCGAGGCGCTGGAGACCAAGGCGCTGGAGGAGCTGGGCGTCGACCCCGCCACGCTGATCGACGAGTACGGCCCGCACCTGCCCGTCCCGGTCCCGCCCGGCGACGACGGCGAGCCGCGCGAGCCGATCCCGTACGTCCGCGAGCAGCAGCTCAAGCGGCTCAAGGCGGCCGAGCGCGGGCTGTCGGCGCTGGGCAAGGTGAACCCGCTGGCGCTGGAGGAGTTCGCGGCGCTGGAAGAGCGGCACGCGTTCCTCACCGAGCAGCTGGAGGACCTCAAGAAGACCCGCGCCGACCTCCTCGACATCGTCAAGGAGGTCGACGACCGCGTCCAGCAGGTGTTCGCGTCCGCGTTCGAGGACACCGCCCGCGAGTTCGCCGACGTCTTCTCCCGGCTGTTCCCCGGCGGCGAGGGCAAGCTGGTGCTGACCGAGCCCGACGACATGCTCACCACCGGCATCGAGGTCGAGGCCAGGCCGCCGGGCAAGAAGGTCAAGCGGCTGTCGCTGCTGTCCGGCGGCGAGCGCTCGCTGGTGGCCGTGGCGTTCCTGGTGGCGCTGTTCAAGGCGCGGCCGAGCCCGTTCTACATCCTCGACGAGGTCGAGGCGGCGCTCGACGACACCAACCTCGGCCGGCTGCTGAACATCTACGAGGAGCTGCGCGAGCGCAGCCAGCTCATCGTCATCACCCACCAGAAGCGCACCATGGAGATCGCCGACGCCCTCTACGGCGTCTCCATGCGCGGCGACGGCGTCACCGCGGTCATCTCGCAGCGCATCCGGGAGTCCGAGCCGGTCTGACCCCGGCCCGAGCATGATCCGCGCTTCGCGGGGTACCGGAACGGTCCCCTGTGACGCGTGAGGCAACCGGACGGACACGCCGCGCGTCTTTCGGGAGACGGGGTTGCACCTGCGCTACCGTCGGTGGTGCAGGTGTGAAAGATGTTACTGATGTGACCAACGGGGGTGTCACATGACGGCAGTAGTCGTGGCGATGCTGGTGATCGTGATGGTGGCGACGGCCGTGCTGGCGGCCGTCGGCGCGTACTACCACCTGGCCGGCTCGGCCATGGTGCGGCGAAGACTGCGCCGCTGGCGGTTCCTCGCGGTGGCCCGACTGGACGACTGGCGCGCGGCGTCGTTCCACGCCCTGCGCGTCGCCCGCCGTGGCATCGCCCGGCGCCTGACCCGGCCCGCGCCCTCCGCCGCCGCGGACTCCGCGGACGCTCCGGAGGCGGAGCCGGCCAGTGCTCCCGCGGCGCTGCCCCGCATCGGCGGCGCCTCCGGCGTGACCCACCGCGCCGCCTGAGCGCACGACGGCGCCGGGTGGTCCGGCGCCGCACTGAGAACGTGCGAGGATGGCGGCCGTGGAGTACATCGTCATCGTCGTAGCCGTCGTGGTCGTCCTGGGCATCGCCCTCGCAGCGTTCCTGGTGCCCCGCCGCCGGCGCGGCCAGGTCGAGGCGCCCGCGCCGCGGCCCGGCACCGACGTCCTGCCCGGGGTCGGCGACGACGCCACCACGCCGGTCGAGGAGCAGCGGGCGCCGATCTCCGACGTCGAGCTGCCCGAGGCGCCGGCCGGGCCCGTCGTCGAGGAGCCGGTCCTCGAACGTCCCGAGCCGGCCGCCGGGCGGCTGACCCGGCTGCGCTCGCGGCTGTCCCGCTCGCAGTCCGGCTTCGGCAAGGGCCTGCTGAGCCTGCTCTCGCGCGAGCGTCTCGACGACGAGACGTGGGAGGAGATCGAGGACACCCTGCTCACGGCCGACCTCGGCGTCGCGCCGGCGCAGGAGCTGGTCGAGCGGCTGCGCACCCGGGCCCGCGTCGAGGGCGTGCAGAGCCCCGAGGCCGCACGCATCCTGCTGCGCGAAGAGCTGCTCGCGCTCGTCGACCCCGCGCTGGACCGCGCGCTGCGCACCGAGCGGCACGTCGAGGACGGCCGGCCCGCCGTCGTGCTGGTGGTCGGCGTCAACGGCACCGGCAAGACCACGACGGTCGGCAAGCTGGCCCGCGTGCTCGTCGCCGAGGACCGCGACGTCGTCCTCGGCGCCGCCGACACCTTCCGCGCGGCGGCCGCCGACCAGCTCACCACCTGGGGCGACCGCGTCGGCGTCGTCACCGTCCGCGGTCCCGAGGGCGGCGACCCCGCCAGCGTCGCCTTCGACGCCGTCAAGGTGGGCATCGAGCAGGAGGCCGACACCGTCCTCGTCGACACCGCCGGCCGGTTGCAGACCAAGGTCGGCCTGATGGACGAGCTGGGCAAGGTCAAGCGGGTCATCGAGAAGCACGGCCCGGTCGACGAGGTGCTGCTCGTCCTCGACGCCACCACCGGCCAGAACGGCCTCGTGCAGGCTCGTGTCTTCGGCGAGGTCGTCGACGTCACCGGCATCGTGCTGACGAAGCTCGACGGCACCGCCAAGGGCGGCATCGTGGTCGCCGTCCAGCGCGAGCTGGGCGTCCCCGTCAAGCTGGTCGGCCTCGGCGAGGGGCCCGACGACCTCGCCCCCTTCGACGCCGAGGCCTTCGTCGACGGCATCCTGGGCGAGTCCTGACGCACGAAGGGGACCGGCTCTCGCCGGTCCCCGTTCGCTCCCTGGCGGCCCGGCCTCTCAGCCGACCCGCTCCAAGGTCACATCCGAATCAAGAACGCCAGCACGAACAACGGCCAGAGATCCCGGAGGATCTGACCCATGATCGTGGTGTGACGTCGAAGCCTCTCCAAGCGCTCCAACGTCGTACGTCCTCGCCCGTTGCTACGACTCACTGGGTGTTCCTCCCAAGTGCTGAGGGCAACCGAGTGAACCGCGTCAACAGCCCGCCCGGTAGCCCATTTCTGGACTACTTCGGGCGGATTCCCGATGTAGTTAGCCCATCAGGATGACACCGAGACAAGCCATTCGTCAACGAGTAGGCTTGATCGTGGTTGGGTTAGGTGCGTCAACACCCATGATCCCAGCTAAGCCCCGGTGTGTGCTGCTACGACTCCACACCGGGGCTTCTTGCGCCTGCCGCTGTCGCCTAGGTCCGCACAGGCTCGGGTTCCCGGTCCGTCGCCGGCGGCAGGAAGAGCTCCGGCCGGCCCTCGACGTAGAGCTGCGGCATCCGCCGGTCCAGCCACCGCGGCGACCACCAGTTGGCCCGGCCGAGCACGTGCATGACGGCGGGGACGAGCAGCATGCGCACGATGGTCGCGTCGATGAGGATCGCGGCCGCCATGCCGACGCCGAGCGACTTCAGCACGACGTCCGGGCTCGGCACCAGCGCCGCGAACACCGTCACCATGATCGCCGCGGCCGCGGTGATGACCCGGCCGGTGCCGGCCAGCCCGTCGACGATGGCGCGGGCGTTGCTGCCGGTGCGCAGCCACGACTCGCGCATGCGGCTGATCAGGAACACCTCGTAGTCCATCGACAGCCCGAACAGCACCGCGAACATGACGACCGGCACGTACGCGGGCATCGGCGTCTCCGTCTCGACGCCGACCAGCTGCCCGACCCAGCCGCCCTCCAGCACCAGCGCGACCACCCCGTACGCGGCGGCGACGGAGAGCAGGTTCATCACCGCGGCGGTCAGCATGATGACGACGCTGCGGAACGACACCAGCAGCAGGATCATCGACACCGTCACGACGCCGCCGATCAGCAGCGGCAGCCCGTCGGCCATCGACTCGTTGACGTCGATCGCCGCGGCCGTCACACCGCCGACGTGCACCTCGACATCGGCGCCGGGCAACACGTCGTCGCGCAGGGTGTGGACGAGGTCCTCGGTCCCGGCGTCCTGCGGCCCGCCCGACGGGATGACGGTGAGCAGCGCGGCGTCGCCGGCCTCGGTGACGACCGGCGGCAGGAGGGCGGCGACGCCCGGGGTGGCGGCGACGGTGTCGGCCAGCGCCGGCAGCGCGCCGGCGTCGGCCGTGCCGCCGGGCAGGTCCGCCACCAGCAGCAGCGGCCCGTTCGCGCCGGCGCCGAACCCGTCGGCGAGCAGGTCGTACGCCTGCCGGCTGGAGTGGCCGGCCGGGTCGTTCCCGGCGTCGGGGAAGCCGAAGCGGGCGCCCAGGAACGGCGCCGCCAGCGCCAGCATCAGCCCGCCGCCCAGCACGACGGCGAGGACGTTGCGGCGCTCGATCAGCCGGCTCCACCGCAGCCACGCCCGCGACGGCGCCACGTGCCCGCCCTCGGCGACCGTCACCGCGCCGCGGCGCCGCCCGATCGGCAGCCGCCACCGCTCGATGCGGTGGCCGAAGAAGCCGAGCAGCGCCGGGAACAGCGTGGCGGCGGCCGCCATCACGACGAGGACGGCGACCATCGTCACGACCGCCGCGCCGCGCATGAACGACAGCCCCATCGCGAACAGCCCGAACATGCTCACCATGACGGTGCCGCCGGCCACCATGACGGCCCGCCCGGCGGTGTCCAGCGTCGCGACGGCCGCGTCGGAAGGCGCCAGCCCGGCCGCCCGCCACTCGCGGAACCGCGTCACCATCAGCAGCACGTAGTCGATGCCCAGCGCGATGCCCATCAGCGACGCCAGGATCGGCGCCCAGTCGGGCACGTCCATCACCGCCGCGACCAGCCCGGCCAGCGTCGAGCTGATCGCCAGCCCGGCGACGGCCACGCCGATCGGCAGGCCGGCCGCCACCACCGTCCCGAACGTCACCAGCAGGATGACGGCCGCGGCGATCAGCCCGACCATCTCGCTGCCGAACTCGCCGGATTCGGCGATGCGGATCGTGTCGCCGCCCAGCGCGACGTCCAGCCCGGGCCGCTCGGCCGCCTCCGCCGCGGCCAGCAGCCGCTCGGTGTCCTCGACCGGCATGTTCTCCGGCGCGTCGACGCCGAGGTTGAGCCGCGCCGTCAGCGTGCGGCCGTCCGGCGCCACCCCGCCGGGCGCCGTGTACGGGTCGTCGACGGCGGTGACGTGCGGCAGCGTGCGCAGCTCGTCCAGCAGCGCGCCGACGTCGGCCTGCACGGACGGGTCGGTCACCGGCCCGTCGGCGCGCACGACCACGTCCACCGGCTCGCCGGCCTGCGCCGGGAACCGGTCGGTGAGCAGCCGCTGCGCCTGCTGCGAGTCGCTGCCCGGGCTGGAGTAGTCGACCTCGTAGTCGCCGCCGAACGCCGCGGCCAGCCCCACGGCGACGGCCAGCGCCGCCGCCCAGCCGATCAGCACCCGCCAGCGGTGCCGGAACGCCACGCCGGCCAGCCGCCCCAGCGGCCCCGGCCTCTGCTTCGGTGTAGTCGTCATACCGTGATCCTCGAAGGGCGCCGCGGCCTCCGTCGTCCGCCGCCGAGCGCGTCCGGCTACGCCACCGGGAGTAGCGCGCTGCGCCGGGTGGACGACGCCGGGCGTGGGTGGGCGTCGCTACCATCGCTTGCCATGGAGCGGTTGGTACGGCGCCTCCCGACGTTGTCGGCGCGCACTCAGGACGTGCTGATCGCCGGTTTCGTCACACTGCTGCAGGTGCAGGGCACGCATTCGGCGATCGAGCGTGAGCCCGAGCTGGGCGGGCCGGCCGAGGCGCTCGGCATCCCCGGCAACGCGCTGCTCATGCTCAGCGGCATGGTCCTGCTGGTGCGGCGGCGCTGGCCGATCCCCGTCTTCATCGTGACCGGCCTGGTCAGCGTCGCCTACTTCGGGTCCGGATTCCCCGACGGCCCCGGCTGGCTGTCGCTGTTCGTGGCCATCTACACGGTGACGGCGCACGGCGACGGGCGGCGCTCGCTGGTCGTGGTCGCGAACGGGCTGACGGTGCTGGCGGTCGTCTGGATCGCGACGGCCGACGACGGCCCCCAGGGCGTCGGCTGGCTGGCGTTCCGCATCGGCGCCACCATCATGGCCGCGGCGCTGGGCGAGTCGGTGCGCTCCCGCCGCGTCATCGCCGCCGACGCCGTCCAGCGGGCCGAGGTGGCCGAGCGGACCCGCGACGAGGAGGCCCGCCGCCGGGTCGACGCCGAGCGGCTGCGCATCGCCCGCGAGGTTCACGACACCGTCGCGCACGCCATCGCGATCATCAACGTGCAGGCCGGCGTCACGGCGCACGTGCTGGACAAGCGGCCGGAGCGGGCCCGCGAGACGCTGCTGACGATCGAGCAGACCAGCGCCCGCGCGCTGCGCGAGATGCGCTCCGTCCTCGGGGTGCTGCGCGGCGACGACGACGGCTCGCCCGGGCCGAGTCTGGGCGCGCTGGACGAGCTGGTCGCCGTGGGGCGGCGGGCCGGGCTGGACGTCACGGTGACGGGGTCGGTACCCGCCGGGGTGGTGCCCGACGACGTCGACCGCGCCGCCTACCGCATCGTCCAGGAGGGCATCACCAACATCATCCGGCACGCCGGGCCGGCTCGCGTCACCATCGGCCTCGAGCTGGCCGGCGGCGAACTGCGGGTGTCGATCGCCGACGACGGCGGCGAGCTGAGCGCCCCGGCCGGCCCGCCGGTCGAGCCGGGCCGCGGCCTGGCCGGCATGCGGGAACGGTGCGAGCTGCTCGGCGGGACGTTCGAGGCCGGCCCCGACGGCGACGGCTTCAGGGTGTCCGCCCGGCTGCCGCTGAACCGCGTCGAGGCCGCCGCCCGATGACGTCCACCACCGTCCGCGTCGTCCTCGCCGACGACCAGGTGCTCGTGCGCACCGGCTTCCGCGTCCTGCTCGACGTCGAGGACGACATCGACGTCGTCGGCGAGGCGGCCAACGGCGCCGAGGCGATCGAGCGCTGCCGCGAGTCCCGTCCCGACGTCGTGCTCATGGACATCCGCATGCCCGGCCTCGACGGCATCGAGGCGACCCGCCGCATCGCCGCCATCCCCGGCCTGGAACGGGTGAAGGTGCTGATCCTCACCACGTACGACACCGAGGAGTACGTGTTCGACGCGCTCGAGGCCGGCGCCAGCGGGTTCCTCCTCAAGGACGCCGGCCCGCAGGAGCTGCTGCACGCCATCCGCGTCGTCGCCGCCGGTGAGGCGCTGCTCGCGCCCAAGATCACCCGGCGGCTGATCGCCCAGTTCACCGCGGTCCGCGCGGCCCACCAGGTGGCCGAGGACCGCCTCGGCGTGCTCACCCAGCGCGAGCGCGAGGTGCTCGCCCTCGTCGGCACCGGCCGGTCCAACGCCGAGATCGGCGCCGAGCTGTCGCTCAGCCCGGCCACCGCCAAGACCCACGTCAGCCGGGCGATGATCAAGCTGGGCGCCCGCGACCGCGCCCAGCTCGTCGTCATCGCCTACCAGACCGGCCTCGTCAGCGCGCGCCCGCCGGCCTGACCACGCCGCGCCGGCGACGGCGGGGGTGACGGGTGGGGATACGGGCGGCAGACGCCGCGGCGGCAGGCTGCCCCCATGCCCCGTCCGCGTTGGTGTGTCGTCGTCGTCCGCTGCTGGGTGGACGGCCAGGACCTGAAGGTCCGGATGCTGGCGACCGGTGACGTCGAGGGCCGCCTGGTGCGCGGCTCCGCGGCGCAGGCCGGCGAGCAGCTGGGCCGCTGGCTGGCCGCGCTGCTGGCGCTCGAACCCGCGGCGGACGACGACACCGGAGACGAGCCGGAGACGCCACGGTGACGATCACGCACACGGGCGCCGCCTACGGTCCCTCCCGTAGTCGTCCCCGGAGGTCGTCATGAACACGCCCGCCATGGTGTCGCCCTTCGTCGGCAGCGCGTTGCAGGCCGAGCGGCCGCCCGAGCAAGCGGCCGAGTCGACGCTGCCCGGGCTGCTCTCGCCGTTCTCGGCCAGCCGCCTCGAAGCGGGCGGCGACGACGGCGAGCTGTTCGAGGACCTGCTCGCCGAGCTGGAGGACGAGGCGTTCGACGACGCCGTCGAGGCGCTGGTCGACGAGGCCGCGGCCATGCACCTGACCGCTCCCTGGGACGGTGAGGCGGACGGCCGCGACACCCAGCTGGAGGCGTGGTCGGCCCGGCTGCTCGACGAGGCGCGGCGGGTGCTCGACCACCTGGAGCAGACGTTCGCCGGGCGCACCCCGGAGTCGGTCGCCGAGGACGAGATCGAGCTGGCCGCGGCGCAGGCGCGCACCGACACGATGAGCCCGGCCGCCGAGCAGTTCCTGGGCGGCCTGGTCGACAAGGTGAAGAGCGGCTTCGCGAAGGTCAAGACCGCCGCCACCGCCGTGGCCCGCACCGGCCTGAGCGTGCTCGGCAGCATCACCGGCCTGGGCCAGCTCACGGGCATCCTCAAGAAGTTGGTCGAGCCGCTGGTGAAGCGGGTGCTCAACGCCGCCCGCAACCGGCTGCCGGCGTCGTTGCAGGGCCCGGCGACCGCGCTGGCGGCCAGGCTCGGCATCCGCGTCCCGGAGACCGGCCGGGAGGTCGCGCAGGACTTCGACCGGCAGTACGCGCAGGCGCTCACCGTCACCGACGAGGCGGCGGCCGAGGAACTGCTCGTCGCCGCCGACGACGCGGGCCGGGCGGCCGGCGAGGACCCGGTCGCCGGCCTCGACGCCGCACGCGCGCGGCTGGCCGCCGAGCTGGCCGACGCGACGCCGGGCGAGGCGCCGGTCGCGCCCGTGGAGCAGTTCGTCCCCGCCGTCACGGCCGCCATGCCGCTGGTGCGCACGGCGGTCCGGCTGATCGGCCGCGACCGCGTGAAGCGGCTGCTGGCCGAGCCGCTGGCCGCGTTCATCGCACCGTTCGTCGGCCACCAGGCGGCGCGCTCGCTGGCCCCGCCGATCGCGGACACCGGACTGAAGCTGCTGCGGCTGGAACACGAGGAGGCCGCGGTGCTCGGGGCGGAGGCGCTGGTGTCGACGCTGGAGGAGACGGTGCGGCAGGTGCTCTCGCTGCCGGCGGAGTCGCTGGCCGACGACGTCCGCGTCGCGGCCGAGGTGCAGGAGGCGTTCGCCGAGGCGGCCGCCCGGTACCTGCCGCCGCGGGTGCTCCGGGCGGACCTGGGGGAGGACGAGGCCGAGCCCGAGGCCGGCGGGTGGATCATGATGCCGCGCGGCCCGCGCCCGCGCTACCGCTACCGCGCGTACACCCACCCGTACCGGGTGCTGCTCAGCCGCCCCACGGCCCGGGCGATCGTCGTCGGCGGCGAGGAGACGCTCGAGGAGCGGCTGCTCGACGACGGCGTCGCCGGGTGGCCGGCCGAGGTGGAGGTGCAGCTGTTCGAGGCGATGACGGGCACCCGGCGCGGCCACCTGGCCGCGGCCGGCGACGAGGACGCCACGCTGTCGCCGGACGAGTTCGGCGAGCTGACGCCGCAGGTGGCGGGCGCGCTGTTGCAGCGACCGGCGCTCGGTGCCCGCGGCCCGCGGGCCGCCGGCGCCCGGGCCGGGACGCCGGCCGCGCCGGGACAGCGGCTGTTCCGCGTCGTCGTCCCCGGACGGCCCGGGCACGCCCGCCGGGTGCGGCGGCTGGCCGTCCGCGTCGACCTGTCCGGCCCGGCCCCGCGGCTGCGGGTGCACCTGCGGATCGGCGAACGGATGGCGCACACCCTGGCCGGCCAGCTGGACCGCCGGGCGCACACCCAGGTCATCGCGACCGTCCGGCGGCTGCTGGGACCGCCGGTCCGGGACTGGCTGGCGCGGCGGCTGGGCCGGTCGCGCGCCCTGAACACGCCGCGCCCGATGCCGCCCGAGCGCCGCCGCGCGCTGGCCGAGGCGCTGGCGGAGGGGATGATCACCGCGCTGGCCAAGGAGCTGCCGGCGGCCGGCCCGACGCTGGCCGGGGCCGCCCAGGACCCGGCCGCCGGGCTGACGCTGACGTTCACTTTCCCGTTCGCCAGCCGCGACGCCCTCGCGGCCGGACCGCCCGGACCGCCCGTGCTCGCGATCCGCCCCGGGCTGCGTCATGGCTGAGCCGGACCCGGCCGAGCCCGAACGCGCGCAGCTGGCGGCGGAGATCGCGCACTGGCGCAATGCCGTCGACGCGCTGGCCGACCTCGACACCATCGCCGCGCCCGCCGCCTGGGCGGGGCTGGAGGAGTACCTGCGCATGCGGGTGCGCGACCGGCTCGCCGCGGTCGTCGCCGACCTCTCGCTGGAGGCCGCGCACTGCTCGACCGCCCTGGCCCGCGGCGACGACACCGGCACGGTGCGCCGCGCCGTGCTCGCGCTGCGCCGGCGCTACCTGCAGGTCGAGACCATCCTCGACTTCTACGGCGACGCGGTCGGTTCGCGCACCAACTCCGCGCTCGCCGCCGTCCTGAGCGGCTTGGACGTGATCGCCGGCGACAGCCTCGACGTGATCCTCGGCCGGGTCGGCATCGCGACGCCGCCGGCCGTCGTCTACCTCGACAAGGGCCTGGGGGCGGCCATCCTGCGCGCGGACGTGCGGCTCTGGGACCGCACCAGCCCGTCGCCCGTCGCGGCCATCAAGCTCACCCGGCACAACCTGAGCTACCCGACCGCCATCCTGCACGAATGTGGTCACCAGGTCGGCCACCTGACCGGCTGGAACACGGAGCTGGCCGACGCGCTCGCGGTGGCGCTGGCGCCGCGGTCGCGTGAGCTGGCCGAGACGTGGCGCTCCTGGGCCAGCGAGCTGGCGGCCGACGTCCACGCGTTCGCCCTGGCCGGCTGGGCGCCGCTGCCGGCGCTGGCCAACGTGGTCGACGGCGACACCTCGGCGGTCTACCAGGCCGTCCCCGGCGACCCGCACCCGTTCCCGTGGATCCGGGTCATCGTCAACGCCGCCCTGTGCCGGAGCTGGTTCGGCGCCGGTCCGTGGGACGGGCTGGCCGTCGCCTGGGCGCGCCGGCACCCGCCGGAACGGGCGCCGTCGGAGATCGCCGGCCTGGCCCGGCTGAGCGTCGACGCGCTCGACGACATCGTGCGGGTCTGCACCCGGCAGCCGATGGCCGCGTTCGGCGGCCGGCCGCTGTCCGCCGTCGCCGACCCGGCCCGCCGGTCGCCGGACGCGCTCGACGCGCTGGCCCGCCGGGCCGGGCCGTCGCTGCTGACCTCGCAGTACCTCGCCCGCCGGGAGCCGCTGGCCGTGCTGGCCTGGCTCGCGATCCGGCCGGTCGTCGACCCGGCGAACGGCGCCGCCCACCGCCGGGACCTGCTCGACTGGCTGGCCCGGCTCTCACCCGGGGCGCCCGCGCGGGCCGCCTGACCCACTGGAGGAGGAGATCGACATGTCCGCTGACGGACCATCGGGCGGCGGCCTGCCGTCCGAGGCGACGCTGCGCGAGTTCGTGACGGCGCTGCAGGACGTCGCCCAAGCGATCACCCGGCACGGCACCGAGCCGCACGACGACCGGCGTCGCGGTGACAGGGATCGGCCCGCCTCCGTGGCCCAGCGGCGCACCGCGTTCGACTACCGGGTGCTCGGCGCGCTGACCGGCCGGTTCGCGCCGGACGACCTGCTGGTGACCGCGCGGCGGTTCCAGGACAAGGACCGGGAACGGGTCGAGCTGCAGCCGCTCCCGGCGACCGCGGCCCGGGTGGCCGTGCACGCCGCCGGCGAGACGAAGCCGGAACTCCTCGGCATCGACCGCGGCTCCGGCTCCGCCGGGACCGTCACGCTGAACCGCACTCGCGGCAAGGACATCGTGCGCCTCGAGGTGTGGAACGGCGCCGGCCACCTCATCCGGCTGGGACCGCGGCTGCCGCGGCTGCCGGCCCCGACCCCGGTCGATTGACCCGCCGAAGGGGGCCCACGACATGTTCAGGAACCTTGCCCAGCTGTTCGCCGCAACACCCGGCCGCGACCGCCGGGACGTGTTCCTCGTCCACCCGATCCAGCTCAGCCGCTGGCTCGACGAGGCGTGGAACAACGCCCGGACGGTGCCCGCGTTCGGCGACCCGACCACCCTCGAACCGTTCCTCGGCGCCGCCGACGTCGTCGAGACGCTGAACCTGCCCCGGCCGCAGGTGACCGGCGGCGCCGAGGTGGCGCCGTCCGGCGTCGTGCTGACCGACCCCGATGTCTTCGGCGGCGCACCGCTGGTGCAGGCGAGCGGGCTCGCGTGGGACCACCTGGCGTACGCGTACCTCGTCGAGTCGACCGGGGTGTTCGAGGTGCTGGCCGAGGTGGTCCGCCGCCTGGTCACCGGCGAGACCCTGGACACGCTCTCCGCCGGGGGACTGCGCTGGCTGCGGGCCACCGAGGAGCTGTTCTTCCGCGACCCGCCGCTGTTCTCCATCAGCGGCGTCACCAGCGCCGTGCGGCCCGACGACCGGGTCAACCGGCGCAACTGCATGTGGCGGATGTTCGGCATGGACCTGCCGCACCCGATCCCGGCGCGCTGGGCCCGGCCCGGCTCGGCCGGCGAGCAGGACTGGAAGTCCGACACCGGCAGCGGCGTCAACACCGGGTTCCGGGAGAAGTGGACCGAGCTGTTGCGGCAGGTGTGGCTCGGCATCGAGAACGCCCGCAACGAGAGCGGCCCGAACGCCACCGACAAGGAGTACGTGGCGTTCCTGTGCACCGCGCTGAAGGACATGATGGCGATGCGACGCCGCGGCGGGCAGCTCGCCCGCGAGGAGTTCGTGTACGTCGCCACGATGAGCTGGTTCCACCTGACCCTCGAGACCCCCGACACGCCCATCGTGGTCGACCTGCGGGCCGACGCGACCAACGCGGCGGACCGGCTGGCGAAGATCGCCCAGCGGGTCGGCCTGCAGCCGGCCGCGCGATCGCGCGAGCTGTTCGAGCTGGCCGACCTGATGTCGGCGATGCTGCGGGCGATCGAGCTGGGCGCGTTCGACACCGGCGAGAAGGCGGAGACGCTCTACGTGCCCCTGGCCGGCGGCGTCAACGCCCAGCTGCTGCAGGACATGAACCGGATCATCGACCTGTGGCAGTCCGCGACCGGCGACCGGGTGAAGGACCGGCCCGTCGGCGGCGTGGCCGGCAGCCTGAGCGCGCAGCCGCTGCGCATCCCCGCACCGCCACCGCCGGTGCCGTCGCCGCCCGCTCCGGCGCCGGCCCCCGCCGTCGCCGCCACCAACGGCCGCGGCTGAGACGGAGGCCGTCATGACGAGCGAACCGTTCACCGCCACGCTGCTGGAGTCGCCGTTCGCGCCGGCCGAGGCGGCGCCCGAGCCGGCCGAGGCGGGGGAGTCGTGGGGACACCTCTACGAGGCGCCGGGCGAGCCGGCCTTCGAGGAGCAGGCCGCGCCCGCCCTGTCGCGGCTGACCCGGACGTTCCCGCCGGCGGCACTCGCCGAGCTGCCCGACGTGCTGCGGGCCAAACCGCTGGTGAGCGCCGAGGTGACGGTGCGGACCGAGCGGATCCTGTGGATGATCGCGGGGGCCCGGGCGAACGTGGGCGCGGAGCCGGGCTGGGGCGACCGCCTGCTGATCGACCTGCCGGACCTGCCCAAGGCCGGGCCCAGCAGCACCGTGCACGTGCTGGTCGTCGAGACGGTGCCGTTCGACGTCGTCGAGCAGGACAAGCTCCGGGCGTTCCACCGGTTCTGCCAGAAGGCGCACCCGTCGAAGGTGCCGCCGTTCGACGCGGTCTCGGTCGGGCCGTGGACGCTGAACCGCTGGCTGGAGGAGGCGCTGGAGCTCGCGCCCGGCTCGCTGGCCGCGGCGGCCGGGCTGTCCACGCAGCTGACGGTCGACCAGGCGGCCACCTACAAGCTGGTCGTGTACGCGCTGCTGCCGCGGACCGTCGGGGCGGTCGTCGCGCCGGTGGACCAGCGGTCGCTGCGCGGCTTCCCGTTCGCGAAGGCCACGCTGACGGACGAGCACGAGCGGCTGATCGCCTCGCTGGCCCGCGAGATCGTCCGCAGCTGGTACTCGCGGCGCATCGTCACGAAGATCGTCTTCCAGGGCCACACCGACCCCGTCGGCACCCGCGCCTACAACCTCGATCTCGGCCGCCGCCGGGCCCAGGCGGTGGCCGCCCGGCTCAAGGAGCTGGTCGCCCAGCAGGCCGGCCGGCTGCCCGTCGGCACGGTGGAGCGCATCGAGTACGTCATCGAGAGCTACGGCGAGGACCGGCCGTTCTCTACTCGCCTGCACACCCTGAACCGCCGCGTCGAGATCACCGTGTACCGCGACTACACGCCGCCGCCGGACCCCCTGGTGCTCGACGAGGTGATCCTGCGGGTCACCCCGCTGCTGTCGTCGCCGACGCTGACACCGGAGGCGGTGAAGCGGCTGAAGTGCGTGCTGGCCAAGATCAAGCAGCCCGGCATGGACGACCGGTTCGCCACCGACACCCAGGTGTTCCTCATCAAGCGCGACAACCAGATGCCCCGGCCCGAGGAGTGGAGCCGCGTCCTGGGCCGGCTGCTGCACCCGGACCTGTTCGGCCCGCAGGTGCCCGAGGACCGGCTCACCACCAACCTGCGGCTGCTCGACGAGGACATCGCCGGCGGGATCGTGAAGATGAGCCAGATCATCGCCTACGCCTCGGGCGCGGAATGGGGACTCGGGCTGCTGGCGCTGCCGAAGGCGTTCAAGCAGTTCAACGCGTGGATCATCGAGCGGCTGAAGGATCAGGCCAGCATCTACAGCTGTTACGCGGAGGACTTCCTGGAGTAGGCCTAGGCGAGTGGCGATCATGCGAGTACAACATTGACTAGACCGGATCCGCGAGCCATCGCGCGGGTCCGGCGAACGGGGGGTGTCGCTGATGGCTGCGGTGAACCAGATGGCTGACCTGCACGTCATCGGGGCCTTCGAGGTCCTCGTCGCCGGTGTCCCGGTGGCGCTGCCCGCCGGCCCGCGGCGCCTGCTGGCCTACCTCGCCGTCAACGGCGGCGCGCAGCGCCGCGACGCGGTGACGGGTCAGCTGTGGGGCTGGGTGCCGCAGGAGCAGGCGCGGGCGAGGCTGCGCACGGCGCTGTGGCGGATCGGCCGGCTGCCGGCCGGCCTGGTCCGCAGCGGCCGCGACGAGCTGCAGCTGCGGCCGTCGGTGCGGGTCGACCTCGCCGAGAGCGCGGGGCTCGCGCGCGGCCTGCTCGACCCGTCCGGCCGCGACCATCTGCCGGACTCCGCCGACCTGCTCACCGACGACATCCTCCCCGGCTGGGACGAGGACTGGCTGCAGCTGGAGCGCGAGCGGCACCGTCAGCTGCGCATCCACGCCCTCGAAGCGCTCAGCCGCCGCCTCACCGCGGCCGGCCGGTTCGGCGCGGCCATCGACGTCGCGTACCGGGCGATCGCGGCCGAGCCGCTGCGGGAGTCGGCGTGGTGCGCGTTGATCCGCGCCCATCTGGCCGAGGGCAACCGGTCGGTCGCCTCGCACCAGCTCGGCGAGTACCGGCGGCTGCTGGCCGACGAGCTGGGCCTCGACCCGTCGGAGGCGATCGAGGCGCTGCTCACCCCAGCAACAGACGGGCGCCGATCGCGAGCATGACGACGGCGATCAGCCCGTCCAGCACCCGCCAGGCGCCCGGCCGCTCGAACACCGCGCTGAGTGAGCGCGCGCCGAACCCGAGCGCGGTGAACCAGCTCAGCGACGCCGCCATCGCGCCCGCGCCGTACAGCCAGCGGCCGTCGTCGCCGTGCTGGTTGGCCAGCGCGCCGAGCAGCACGACGGTGTCGAGGTACACGTGCGGGTTGAGGAAGGTGAAGCCGAGGCAGGCGAGCACCGCCGCCCGCGCCGTCGCCGCCGCGCCCGCCCCGGCGACCAGCGACGACGGCCGCAGCGCCCGCCGCGCCGCCAGCGCGCCGTACCCGAGCACGAACGCCGCCCCGCCGTAGCGCGCCACGTCCAGCGCCCACGGGTGCGTCGTCAGCGCCGCGCCGAGCCCGGCGATCCCGGCGCCGATCAGCGCCGCGTCCGCCACCGCGCACACCGCGACCACGGGGACGACGTGGCGGCGGTCGAGGCCCTGGCGCAGGACGAACGCGTTCTGGGCGCCGATCGCGACGATCAGCGAGAGGGAGGTGGCGAACCCGACGAAGGCGCTGGACACGTCCTCGACGCTAGGTCCGGCGTGGTCCGTAGGCCAGCTAAAGTTCCTACGCCTTCCTTAGCATGGCTTCATGATGCGCATCGACCTCGCCCAGCTCAGCGCGTTCGCCGCCGTCGTCGAGGAGGGCAGCTTCGAGGCGGCCGCCCGCCGGCTGCACGTCACGCCGTCCGCGGTGAGCCAGCGGGTCAAGGCGCTGGAGTCGCGGCTGGGCCGCGTGCTGGTCAGCCGCACCCGCCCGGCCGGCGCCACGGAGGCCGGGCAGTGGCTGGCCCGGTACGCTCGCCAGGTGCGGCTGCTGGAGAGCGAGGCGCTGTCCGGCCTGGCCTCCGGCGACGTCGAGGTGCGGCTGGCGGTCGCCGTCAACGCGGACTCGCTGGCGACGTGGTTCCTGCCGGCGCTGACGGGGCTGGCCGACGAGCGCGGCGCCCGGTTCGAGCTGCACCAGGAGGACCAGGACCACTCGGCGACGCTGCTGCGCGAGGGCGCGGTCCTGGCCGCCGTCACCGCCGACGCGCACGCCGTCCAGGGCTGCGCCGTGCGCCCGCTCGGGCGCATGCGCTACCTCGGCGTCGCCACACCGGCGTTCGCCCGGCGCTGGTTCCCGGACGGCCCGACGGCGGCGGCGCTCGGCGCGGCCACCACGCTGGTCTTCAACCGCAAGGACGCGCTGCAGTCGCGGTTCGCCCGCGAGCTGGCCGGCCGCCGGGTCGACCCGCCGGTCACCGTGCTGCCGTCGTCGGTCGGGTTCGCCGACGCGACGATCCTGGGGCTGGCGTGGGCGATGCTGCCCGAGTCGATGGCCCGCCCCGCCCTCGACGACGGCCGGCTGGTCGAGATCGCCCCCGGCCGCCATCTCGACGTGCCGCTGTACTGGCAGCGCTGGAAGCTGGCGTCGCCGCTGCTGGACGAGCTGACCGACGCCGTCGTGGCGGCGGCCTCGGCTCAGCTGCGGGCGGCGAAGCCGTAGATCGTCGCGCGCGCGAGGGTCTCGGCGTCCTCCGGCCGGGGGAGCTCGACGCCGGTGAGGATGCGCAGCACGATCATCCCGGTGAACCAGTCGAAGACCAGCTGGCGGTCGACGTCCGGTGGGAGCTCGCCGCGGGCGATCGCGCGGTCGAAGACGACGCCGGACTCGGCCAGCCGGGTGGCCAGCGACGCGCGGTACAGCTCGCCGACGCGGGGGTCGCGGGCGGCCTCGGTCACCGCGAGCCGGAAGAACGCCCGGCCGTCGTCGCTGTGGGCCAGGCGCAGGATGTCGGTGTAGATCTCGACGAGGTCGCCGAGCAGGCTGCCGGCGTCGGGGACCCGCACCTCCAGCGCGAACAGCGTCTCGGCGGCGGCCAGCGCCAGCTCGTCCTTGCTGGCCCAGCGCCGGTACAGCGTCGCCTTGCCGACACCGGCCCGCTCCGCCACCGCGTCGACCGTCATGCCGTCGACCCCGCGCTCGAGCAGCAGGCCGGCCGCGGCCTCCCGGATGCGGCGGTCCGCCTCCGGGTCGCGCGGCCGGCCGCGCCGTGGCTCAGCCGGGTTGCTCATCGCGGGCGTGGCTGGGCAGCCACAGCAGCGCGACCAGCGCGCCGACCAGGACGACGATCCCGGCGACGGCGGTCGTCGTGGTCATGGCGTCGACGAACGCGGCGTCGGCGGCGTGGACGAGGGCGGCGGCGGGCTCGGCGGGCAGCTCGCCGGCGGCGGCGTACGCGCCCTGGATGCTGTCGCCGGCGGCGTGCGCGGCCTCGGCGGGCAGCTGGGCGGTGGCGTCGTCCACCTGCGCAGAGTAGACCGAGTTCAGCACCGAGATCAGCACCGCGACGCCCAGCGCGCCGCCGACCTGCCGGACGGTGTCGTTGACCGCCGAGCCGACGCCGGCCTTGGCCCGCGGCACCGCGCCCATCACCGACTCCGTCGCCGGGCCCATCGCGAAGGCCATGCCGAACCCCATGACGACGGTCGCGGTGAGGCCGCGGGGCGCGTAGCCGCTCTCGATCGTCGTCCCCGTGAAGATCCAGAACGACACCGCCAGCAGCACCAGCCCGAACACCGTCGGCCACTTCTCGCCGACCCGCTGCGCGACCGCCATGGCCGCCGGGCCGCCGAGGACCAGCCCGATCGCCAGCGGCAGGATGCGCAGCCCCGCCTCCAGCGGCGTGTAGCCGAGCACCGTCTGCAGGTACACGGACAGGAAGAACGCGGCGCCCATCATCGCGAAGAACACCAGCGTGATCGAGATGGCGGGGACGCTGAAGCGGCGGTTCAGGAAGAACTCGACCGGCAGCATCGGGTGCGGGTGGCGGCGCTCCCAGAGCACGAAGCCGGCCAGGATCGCCAGCGACGCCGCCACGGCGCCGAGCGTGACGCCGCTCGTCCAGCCGCGTTCGGGCGCCTCGATCAGCGCCCAGACCAGCGCGACCAGCCCGGCGCACGACAGCGCCGCGCCGACGAGGTCCAGCCGCGGCGCCGTCCGGTCCCGCGACTCCGGCACCAGCCAGAACCCGAGCAGCAGCGCGGCCCCCGCGATCGGCACGTTGATCATCAGCGCCGAGCCCCACCAGAAGTGCTCCAGCAGCCAGCCGCCGACGGCCGGGCCGCCCGCGATGCCGATGCCGGCCATCGCCGCCCATACGCCGATGGCCCGCTTGCGCTCCTTCGGGTCGCGGAACACGTCGATGAGGATCGACAGCGTGCTCGGCATGATCAGCGCGCCGCCCATGCCCATCACCGTCCGCGCGGCGATGACGGTGGTCGGGTCGCTCGACAGCGCGCCCCAGACGCTCGCGGCGGCGAACACGACCAGGCCCGCGGCGAGGGCGAGCTTGCGGCCGTACTTGTCGCCCCACGCGCCGGCCGTCAGCAGCAGCCCGGCGAAGGCCAGCGTGTAGGCGTCGATGATCCACTGCAGCTCGCTGGCGGTGGCGCCGAGGTCGCGCTGCATGGTCGGGATCGCCGTGTTCAGCACGGTGGTGTCCATGCCGATGAGCACCAGGCTCAACGACAACACCCCGAGCGTCGCCCAGCGGCGCCGGTGCCGCGTGGAGGTGGCGTACTCGGTGTCGGGCGGTGCGAGGGACATGGCCACTCCGGAGGATTCCGAGACTGATGAGTTCTGGAAATAGATACTAGACCCGCGAGTCTCGTAATCGGAACCCGTCGCGGACGTGCGCTCCGTCACGCCGCCGGCGGTCGTGACGTCCAGAGGCCCAGCGAGATGCCCTGAGGGTCGCGGACGTTGCCGAACCAGAAGCCGTCGCCGCCGAGCAGTGTGCGGCCGCGCTCCACCGTCGCGCCCAGCGCCACCGCTCGCGCGATCGTCCGCTCGAGGTCGTCGACCCGCACGTAGAGGCGCACGCCCGCCGACGGCGCGGGCTGCCCCGCGGCCGAGCGTTGCAGCCCGCCGATGCCGGCGCCCCCGTGTCGGACGATCCAGTAGTCGCGGCGCAGTTGTGATTCCGGGTCGTCGAAGGCGCGTTCGAAGGTCCAGCCTCCAGCCCGTCGGGCGTCGCAAGAATAGTCGGGGAGTCTTGTCGAAACGGGGCGGTCGCGTTCGTAGCGGGGGTGAGAGGCCGCCCACCAGGGGCCGCCCCGAGGAGAGGAGCCGCGATCATGCGACTGACCGTCACCACCAACGTCTCCGTCGACGGCGTGATGCAGGGGCTCGGCGGGCCCGGCGAGGACCGCCGGGGCGGGTTCGAGCGCGGCGGGTGGGCGCTGCCGCTGTTCGGCGGCGAGGGCCAGACGTACCTCAGCGAGATCTACGGGCGCGCCGACGCGTTCCTGTTCGGCCGGCGGACGTACGAGATCTTCGCCGCGTCGTGGGGGACGTGGGCCGACCCGGGCGACAGCCTCATCTGGACGGCGCTGAACACGCGGCCCAAGTACGTCGCCTCGGCCACGCTCACCGACCCGGCGTGGGCCGACACCACGGTCGTGACCGGAGCGGACGCCATCCGGGCGCTGAAGGCCCGGCCGGGCGGCGAGCTGCAGGTGCACGGCAGCGGCGAGCTGGCCCGCTGGCTGCTCGCCAACGACCTCGTCGACGAGCTGACGCTGCTGACCTACCCGGTCGTCGTCGGCCAGGGCCGCCGGCTGTTCCCGGACGACGGCCCGGACGCGGCGCTCGAGCTGACCGGCGCGCGGGCCTTCGCCAACGGCATCACGGCGCACGTGTACCGGCCGGCCGGACGCCCGCGGTACGCCACGAGCTGAGGAGACCCGATCATGAAGCTGACCACCGTCATGCAGGTCTCCGTCGACGGCGTCATGCAGGCCAACGGCGGGACGCACCCCGACCTCGACCCCGGGTTCGACCGCGGCGGCTGGGCGCTGCCGCTGTTCGACGACGAGGCGCTCGGCTACGTCGACGAGCTGTGCGAGCGGGCCGGGGCGTTCCTGTTCGGCCGCCGCACCTACGAGTTCTTCGCCGGCACCTGGGGCGCCATCGACGAGATGGCGGACACCCGCATCGGGCGCGCGTTCAACACCCGGCCCAAGTACGTCGCGTCGACCACGCTCACCGACCCGGGCTGGGCGCCCGCCACCGTCGTCGGCGGTGCCGACGCCGTCCGGGAGCTGAAGGCCGCGCCGGGCGGCGAGCTGCAGGTGCACGGCAGCGGCGAGCTGGTCCGCCGGCTGCTCGCGGACGACCTCGTCGACGAGCTCATCCTGCTGGTCGCGCCGGTGGTCGTCGGCCGGGGCACCCGGCTGTTCCCGGACGACGGCCCGGACCACGCGCTCGAGCTGGTCGAGTCGCGCGCCTTCCCGAAGGGGTTCGTGCTCCAGGTCTACCGACCGGCCGGCCGTCCGCACTACGCCACCGCGTGACACAGGAGATGATGCCGGGATGAAGTACATGGTTTCCGTGATCGACGACCGCACCGGCTCGGCCACCGACGACGAGATGACGGCCATCCGCGCGTTCAACGAGCGGCTCCAGGCCGACGGCAACTGGGTGTTCGCCGCCGGCCTCGCGGCGCCCGAGGCGTCCACCGTCATCGACAACCGGGGCGGCGAGGCGCTGATCACCGACGGCCCGTTCCTGGAGACGAAGGAGTACTTCGCCGGCTTCTGGATCATGGCGGCGTCCGACCTCGACGTCGCCCTCCGGCTCGCCGCCGAGGGGTCGAGGGCCTGCAACCGCAGGGTCGAGGTGCGTCCGCTGCTGTGACCGGTGCCGACGTCCGCGCGGCGATCACCCGGGCGCACCACGAGGAGTGGGCGCGCGTGGTCGCCTCCGTGACCAAGCGCTTCGGCGACCTCGACGTCGCCGAGGAGGCCGCGGCCGAGGCGTTCGCGGCCGCCGTCGAGCGGTGGCCGTCCGACGGCGTTCCGCCCAACCCTGGCGCCTGGCTGACCACCACCGCCACCCGCCGCGCGATCGACCGGCTCCGGCGCGAGTCCAAGCGCGACGACAAGCAGAAGGAGGCACGGCTCGTGTTCGGTGACGACCCGCCCGTGCCGCTCGGCCCCATCGACGACGACCGGCTGCGGCTGATCTTCACCTGCTGCCACCCGGCGCTGGCGATGCAGACCCGGGTGGCGCTGACGCTGCGCATGGTCGGCGGCCTCACGGTGCCCGAGATCGCCCGCGCCTTCCTGGTGCAGGAGACCACCATGGGCCAGCGCATCAGCCGCGCGAAGGCCAAGATCAAGGCGGCCCGCATCCCGTACCGCGTGCCGTCCGCGGCGGACCTCCCGGCCCGCGTCTCCGGCGTGCTGGCCGTGCTCTACCTCGTCTACAACGAGGGCTACCTCGCCACCGGCCCGGACGCCGACCCGGTCCGGCACGACCTCACCGCCGAGGCGATCCGGCTTACCCGCCTGATCCGCGCCCTGCTGCCCGACGACGGCGAGGTGGCCGGCCTGCTGGCGCTGATGCTGCTCACCGAGGCCCGCCGCACGGCCCGGGTGTCGTCGGCCGGCGAACTGGTCTCCCTCGACGAGCAGGACCGCGGCACGTGGGACGCGGCGATGGTCGCCGAGGGCCATCGGCTGGTGCGCGAGCGGCTGGCCTCCGGGGTGGCGCCCGGGCGCTACCAGCTCCTCGCCGCGATCAGCGCCGTGCACACCTCCGCCCGCGACCTCGGCGACACCGACTGGTCGCAGATCCTGGCCCTCTACGACCAGCTCGCCGTCCTCGACCCGTCGCCGGTCGTCGCCCTCAACCGGGCCGTCGCCGTGGGCGAGCTCGACGGCCCCGCCGTCGCCCTGGCCACCGTCGACCGGCTCGGGGGTGATCTGGCCGGCTACCACGCCTTCCACGCCACCCGGGCCGAGCTGCTGCGCCGGCTCGGCCGCGACCGGGAAGCGCGGGCGGCCTACGACGAGGCGATCGCGCTGGCCGGCAACACCGCCGAGTCCGCCGCCCTGACCCGCCGCCGCGACCGGCTGGCATCGGGGTAGGAGTTCCGCCTCCGACCGGGAGCCCGGGTGGCGTCAGCGATCAGCCGGCCCGACCAGAGCCTCGACGCCATCGAGAAGGATGGCGAGCTTGCTACTGAACTGCTCGCGTGGGTCACGCGCGACAGCGGCGGCGAACTCGGCCCGGATCCGTTCGTCGTACAGGGTCAGCCACGGTTCGATCAGTTCGGCTCTGCGCATGCGGGTGCCGTTCACGATGCTGAACGTGTGCCGGCCGTCGCCCTCGGGCGGCGGGTCGTCGGCCCCGGACGGTGCGCTGAGGAATGCCTGTATCACGAGCTCGGCGTGCATGTCCTGGACCACGATGGCCTGACGGGCGCTGAACCCGAAGTCCAGCAGCGCTACGGCGGCATCGTTCGTCAGGGCGACCATGGCCCGCGACGTCGAGCGCAGACCGGACACCTCGGCGGCGAGACCGGGATGAGCGTCGTAGAGATCCCAGTACGACCACGCCAAGGCGGAGAGGTAGGAGCGCCAATCCCCGCCGGGCTCCGGCCAGTCGCCCGCTTCGACCGCGCGATCGATGGCGGCTGAGGCGAGCGCGTCCCGGCTGGCGAAGTAGCGGTAGAGCGTCGAGTGTGATGCTCCCAGCCGCTGGCCGACGGCGGACATGCTGAGCTTGGCGAAGCCGATCTCCAGTGCGGCCCGCACGATCGCGTCGCGGTCGACGAGCGGGGGCCGGCCCATGCGCCGTGCCGCCTTCGCGCCTGCCATCCGGATCTCCAGTTCCGACGCCCGATGGGCGCCAACGCTATCCCACGGGCGGAGCGCACGTGGCCTGCGTGGCCCGAGCCGAACCCGTCCCGCTGCCCGGCTCACGAGGCTCGCTCACTACTTTACGACATAGTGTTGTAAAGTCCCGGCCATGACGACACGTGAACAGAGTGATGCCCGGCCGGGCGGCCCACCAGGCGATCAGGCGGCCGATGCGGCCACGGCCCGGCGGCGGGCCTACACCCTGGCGATCGTCGTGACGGCTCAGTTCCTGATCGTGCTGGACGCGTCGGTCGTCAACATCGCCCTGCCGTCCGCACAGGCGGACCTCGGCATGGCCGACTCGCGAAAGCAGTGGGTGGTGACCGGCTACTCGCTGGCCTTCGGCGGACTGCTGATGCTGGGTGGCCGGGTCGCGGACGTCCGCGGGCGGCAGAAGACCTTCCTGGCGGGCCTGATCGGCTTCACGCTCGCCTCGGTCGTCGGCGGCCTCGCCGTGAACGAGGCGATGCTGCTGGCGGCCCGCGCGGCGCAGGGCGCTTCGGCGGCCTTCCTCGCCCCGGCCGGTCTGGCGATTCTCACCACTGCCTACACCGGCAGGGCGCGCGCCAAGGCGTTCGCGATCTTCGGCGTCGCGTCCGGCGCCGGCGGCATCTTCGGGATGGTGCTCGGCGGCGTGCTGACGTCGCTCGGATCGTGGCGATGGTGCCTGCTGATCAACCTCCCGGTCGGTCTCGTCCTTCTGATCCTGGCGCTTCGCCACCTCGAGGAGAGCACCGCGGAGCGGCCGACGAGGTATGACGTGCCCGGAGCGGTCACCGCCACCGCCGGTGTCGGCTCCGTCATCTACGCCATCTCGAACGTCGCCGCCGACGGCTGGCTGGCACCGGTCACGTTGGCCTTCCTCCTGGGCGGCGTCGCCCTGCTGGCGGTGTTCGTCGCTCTCCAGCACCGCTCGCCCGAGCCGATGATGCCGCTGGGCTTGCTCGCGCACCGAACCCGCGGCGGCGCGTTCCTGATCATCCTGCTCGTCAACGCCGTGGCCGCCACGTTCTATCTCCTGCTGACCTTCTATCTTCAGGGGGTCCAGGACCTCTCGGCGCTGCTCACCGGTCTGGCGTTCGTCCCGATCGGCGTCGGCATCCTCGTCGGCGCCGTCGCGGCCGGCCGGCTGATGCCGATCTGGCCGGCGCGAACCGTCATCGCCGTGGGCCTGGGCATCGCGGTCGCCGCGATGTCGCCGATGGCGTTCCTGCGGGCCGATTCCTCGTTCTGGTCGCTGATCCTGCCTGTGCAGGTGGCGCTCGGCGTCGGCTTCGGGATCGTGCTCACCGCCATCGTCAGCCTCGCGCTGCAGGGCGTGGCGCCGACGACGGCCGGCGTGGCCAGCGCCTTGACCAATGCCGTGCGAGAGATCGGCGGCGCGGTCGGGATCTCGGCGCTCAACGTGGTCGCCATCGCCGTCACCACGGCGTCGAACGACCCGAACCCCGCCGAGGCGTCGGCCGACGGTTACGCGGCGGCGTTCGCCGTCTGCGCCGGCCTGCTGGCCGTGGCGCTGGCCGTCGCGGTGATCAGCCTGCGCCCGGCGCAGTCAGTAGGGCGTGACGTCAGCCAGAGGTAGAACGTGCCGGCCGCAAGGCGGACATTCCTTGACGCGAATATTCACTTGGGTGAATACTTTGCTCATGGACGTGATCCTCTCCGCGCTGGCCGACGCGGCCCGCTGGCGGCTGGTGTGCCTGCTGGCCGAGCGGCCGCGCCCGGTGGGCGTCCTCGCCCAGCTCGCTGGGGCGCGCCAGCCGCAGACGACCAAGCACCTGCAGACCCTCGAGCGCGCCGGCATCGTCACCTCGCAGCGCAGCGGCCAGCGCCACATCTACGCGCTGCGCTCCGAGCCGCTCCGCGAGCTGGCCGCCGCGCTGGGGCGGGTCGCCGACACCGCCGATGGGAACGCCGGCTCGCGGGCCACCTTCGACCGCTACGGGCTCGATCTCGAGGCGGAACGGCTCGCCGCGGACGCGCCCGGGTGGGCCGACGGCCGCTCCTTCCGGTTCTCCCGGCGCCTGCCGGCGCCTCCCGGCCTCGTCTGGCGGCACCTCACCGAGCCGGCTCTGCTCGCCCGGTGGTGGACGCCCGAGGACCTGCGGGTGTCCGAGCTCGCCTTCGAGGCGCGGCCGGGTGCGCCGATCGTTCACGAGTACCTCGACGTCGAGGACACCGGCGGCTCCGACCCGGTCGCCGGACGCGCCGAGGGCGTCGTCGACGAGGTGCGCCCGGGTGAGCGCCTCAGCTACCGGCTCGCCCCGATGCTGCCCGACGGCCGGCGCGCCTTCACCGCGCACGTCGA
This sequence comes from Jiangella alba, assembly GCF_900106035.1. Taxonomy (GTDB): domain Bacteria; phylum Actinomycetota; class Actinomycetes; order Jiangellales; family Jiangellaceae; genus Jiangella; species Jiangella alba. The sequence goes on along the minus strand of NZ_FNUC01000001.1, from coordinate 68,713 downwards.
CTACGACCTGCGGCCCAGCGGCGCCGGCACCGAGCTCGACGTCGAGCTCCGCATCGCCGGCAGCACCGTCGAGTCCGCGGACTTCATCGCGGGCATCGAGCTCGGCTACGGCCAGAGCCTCGACAACCTCGTCGCCGCCCTCTCCGACCCCACCTCGAGGAGCATCGCATGAACCGCCGAGTCGTCACCAACATCGCCCTCTCGCTCGACGGCCACTACAGCGGGCCGGACCCGCAGGACATGGGCTGGGTGCTGCCCTACGCCGTCACCGACGTGGCCCGCGACCACCTGACCAGCCTCTGGGAGCCGGCCACCACGGCCGTCATGGGACGGGTCAACGCCGAGGGGTTCCTCGGCTTCTGGCCCACCGTCATCGGCGCCGCCGGCGCCGACCCGCGTGACGAGGCCTTCGCGACGTGGCTGGTCGAGACCGACAAGGTGGTCTTCTCCTCGACGCTCGGCGAGGCGCCGTGGGAGCGCACCACGATCGTCGACCGGTCGGCCGCCGAGGCGATCGCGGAGCTCGCCGCGACCGAGGGCGGCGACCTCCTCGTGCTCTCCAGCGCGAGCGTCATCAAGGCGCTGCTGGCGGCCGACGTGGTCGACCGGCTGGCGCTCACCCTGTTCCCGGTCTTCCTCGGCGGCGGGCCGCGGCTGTTCGACGACGGCCTGCCCGCCGCCGAGTGGGCGCTGGCGAGCGAAGCCAGGGGCGAGCACGGCATGCTGTCGCTCGTCTACGACCGCATCAGGCAAGGGTAGAACGTCCGTTCGAATCAGGGTAGCCTGGCGGCATGAGCGTTGCCTTCCAAGCCTCCCTGCTCGACACCGCCGCCGGTGCCACGCTCGGTACGCTCGGCGGCGCCGTCGAGCGCACCGTGCTCACCCAGGGCGCCTGGGTCGACGTCCGGCGGGGGTGGGTCGCCGGGTCCGACCAGCTGTTCACCGGGCTGGTCGAGTCGGTGCCGTGGCGGGCCGAGCGGCGCACCATGTACGAGCGGGTGGTCGACGTCCCTCGGCTGGTGCGCTTCTACGGCGACGCCGAGCCGCTGCCCGACCCCCTGCTCACCGACGCCCGCGAGGCGCTGAGCCGGCACTACGCCGCCGAGCTGGGCGAGCCGTTCACCACGGCCGGCATGTGCTTCTACCGCGACGGTCGCGACAGCGTCGCCTGGCACGGCGACACCATCGGGCGCAGCCGCACCGAGGACACCATGGTCGCCATCGTCTCGCTCGGCGCGCCGCGTGCCCTGCTGCTGCGCCAGCGCGGCGGCGGCAGCGCCACCCTCCGCTTCGCCGTCGGCCACGGCGACCTCCTGGTCATGGGCGGGTCCTGCCAGCGGACGTGGGAGCACGCGGTCCCGAAGACGGCGAAGCCGGTCGGCCCGCGCATCAGCGTCCAGTTCCGGCCCAGGGGAGTCCGCTAGTAGTACCCCGCGGCGCCACGGGTACTACGCTCCCGGCAACCACAGGGGAGAGGCGGGCTCATGCTGACGCGGGTCGCTGAGGGTGTGCAGGTCCACCAGAGCGCGTTGCTCGAGAACAACGCCGTCGTCGTGCAGGGCCGCGACGGCGTCCTGGTCGTCGACCCCGGCCTCACGGCCGGCGAGCTGACCTGCCTCGCGACCGACCTGTCCGAGGCGGGCCGGCCGGTGGTGGCCGGCTTCGCGACGCATCCCGACTGGGACCACGTGCTCTGGCACGCCGACCTCGGCGAAGCGCCCCGCTACGGCACCGCCCGCTGCGCGGCCGTCATGCGCGACGTGCTGTCGGACGCCGACTGGCGGGCCCGCGCCGCCGAGGGGCTGCCGCCCGAGATCGCCGACGAGGTGCCGCTCGACCTCTTCGGCCGCATCACCGGCCTGCCCGCCGGAACCACGCGGCTTCCGTGGGACGGCCCGCGGGTGCGGATCATCGAGCATCGAGGGCATGCCGAGGGCCACGCCGCGCTGCTGGTCGAGGAGCCCCGTGTGCTCGTCGCCGGCGACATGCTGTCCGACGTGCTGGTCCCGATGCTCGACGTCGGCGCCGCCACGGACCCGGTCGAGGACTACCTCGCCGCACTACGGCTGTTCGACGACGTGGCCGGCGACGTCGAGGTCGTCGTCCCGGGTCACGGGTCCGTCGGCGGGCCCGACCAGTTCCGCGCGCGCATCGACCTCGACCGCGCGTACGTGCACGCCCTGCGCGACGGCCGCGCACCCGTCGACCCTCGCATCGGCCCGTCGGCCAAGCCCGGCTGGGAGTGGGCGGTCGACGTGCACACCGGGCAACGCGACAGCCTCGCCCGGCGACGCGAGCGCGACGCGGCGCCCGAGTAGCCGCTCGTCAGGGCAGCGCGGGCTCGGCGAGAGCGGCCAGGGCGGCCGCGTGGTCGCAGGCCAGCGCCGGGTCGCCGCCGACGGCGGTGGCGTCGAGGCGGGACGTCGCGGTGACGGCGAGGCTGACGACGCAGCCGCCGGTGGTGCCGGTGAACGTCACGGCCTCGTGCGTGCCGACCGGCGGCAGCGGCTGGACGTCCGTCGCGACGATGTCGGCGGCGCCGAGGCCGTCGAACAGCTCGATCGACACGGTGAAGCTCTCGTCCAGCGTCGGGCCCTCGAGCCGGTGCCGGCAGACCCGCGCGTCGCCGACCTCCTTCGCCTCGCCGCCGGTCAGCCCGAGCGACGCCAGCCCGGCGGCGTCGACCATCGCGCACGGGTCCAGCGCGGCCAGCCCGGTGTCGTCACCGCCCGGCGACGGCGAGGCCGTCGGCTCGGGGTCGGACGGGGCCGCCGACGGCTCGCTGGTCGCCGCGGGCGCGTCGGCGGCCGGGTCGTCGTCGCCGCCGCAGCCGGTCAGCACGAGCAGGGCGACGACGGCGGCGGCAACTGGTATCCGTGGCACGGCGCACCATCCTGGCACGCGTCCCGGCCCGCCGCGCCCCGTTCACCACCACCCGCGCCGGGCCGCCTGGATCCCGGCCTGGAACCGGTTCGTCGCCTGCAACTGGTCGAACAGCCGCCGGGTGCGCCGTCGCATGGTGCGCGTCGACAGCCCGAGCTGGCGCGCGATGGCGTTGTCCGTGAGCCCCGCCGCCAGCAGCCGCACCAGCTGCCGGTCCTCGTCCGGCGCGTCCGGGTCGAACGCCGCGGGCGACGACGGCAGCGGCGTCGCCCGCGCCCAGTACACCTCGAACAGCTCCACCAGCGCGTCGAGCAGCGTCGACTCGCGGATCACCAGTCCCTGCGCGTGGCCCACCTCCATCGACAGCGGCAGTAGCGCGACCCGGCGGTCGGCGATGGCCAGCTTCATCGGCAGCCCGGGCAGGACGCGGCCCTGCTCGCCGCGGCGGGTGAGGTCGTCGATCTCGTCCATGGCGCCGGGCACCTCGAGCGCCTCCGGCGCGTAGATGGCCCGCCAGTGCACGCCGCTGTCGAGGCGCACCGGCTCGACCGGGTTGACGGCGGCCAGCACGTAGGGCGGGCGGTCCAGCACCATCATCTCCGAGCGCACCTGGTGCTGCAGCCGGACGAACCAGCGGCCCTGCTCCTCGGGCCCGTTGAGCAGCTCGACGGTGCTGCCGCCGCCGGCCTGGCGGCGGGCGGCGTGGAAGATCGACGACAGCGCGAGGGCGGAGCCGCGCACCTGGTCGAGCTCGCCGGCGCGCTCGCGGACCAGCGCGTCGAGCGCGGCCTCGGGGTCGACGGCGGTGTAGCGGCGGCGCCGTCCGGACATCCGGATGACCAGCCCGAGCGCACGCAGCCGCCCGCACGCGCGGTCGACCCGGCCCTCGGGCTGCCCGAGCTGCTGCGCCAGCGCCGCCGGCGTGGCGTCGACGCAGGTCAGAAGGGTGCGGTAGACCTCTTCGTCGAACGGGGCAAGGCCCACCGGGGCGAGCGAGGAGTCGTCGTCGGTCGTCATCGTCCCAATGTGGCCGGTATGTGCCACCGGCCGCAAGCGGCCAGCTACAGCCATTGATACACGGAGTCACAACCACTACGAATGTCGCAAACCGCGGAACCCCCGCCCGCGGTCTGACCTCGGGAGCATGATGATTGCTCGACGACTCCGCGCCGGATCCGGCGCCGCACTGGCCGTCGCCCTCGCCGCGGCCGGCCTGACCCCGTTCGCCACCGGCGCGGCCGCCGAGACCGACCCGGCGGCCGACACCCGCGTCATCGTCCTCATGGCCGGCCCCGGCGGCGAACCCGTCGCGCCCGCCGAACTCGCGGCCGCGAACGCCCAGACCGAGCGTGCCGCCGTCACCGCCCAGCGCACGATGCTGTCGGCGGCCGCGGACCAGGGCATCGACGCCGAGGTCGAGCACGAGTTCACCGGCCTGGTGCACGCCGTCGCGCTCACCGTCCCGGCCGACGACGTCGACGCGCTGCGGCAGCTGCCCGGCGTCGCCGACGTGGTACCGGACCAGCGGGTCCGGGCCAGCACCGACGTCAGCGTGCCGCTCGTCGGCGCCCCCGAGGTCTGGGAGCAGGAGGCGCCGGCCGGCGGGCCCGCCGACGGCACCGGCACCGTCGTCGCCGTCCTCGACTCCGGCGTCGACTACACCCACCCGTCGCTGGGCGGCGGGTTCGGCCCGGACCACAAGGTCGTCGCCGGCCACGACTTCGTCAACGGCGACGACGACCCGATGGACGACAACGGCCACGGCACCCACGTCGCCGGCATCATCGCCGGCACCGGCGACCCCGCCGCGGCGGTCACCGGCGTCGCACCCGGCGCGCAGCTCACCGCCTACAAGGTGATGAACGAGATCGGCGAGGGCTGGGAGTCCGACATCATCGCCGGCCTCGAGGCGGCCACCGACCCGGACAACCCCTACCGGGCCGACGTGGTGAACATGAGCCTCGGCGGCCCCGGCGACGGCACCGACCCGATCGGTCTCGCGTCCACCGCCGCCACCGAGGCCGGTGTCGTGGTGGTCGCGTCGTCCGGCAACTCCGGCCCCGGAGCCCACACCATGGGCAGCCCGGCGCTGGCCGACGGCGTACTGTCGGTCGGCGCGTCGGCGAGCGCGCTGGTGCTGCCGACGGCCCGGCTGGCCGCGCCCCGCCAGGAGCCGATCGCCACGTTCCGGGTGCCGTTCTCCGCGCCGGCGCCCGAGACACCCGTGGTCGCCGAGCTGGTCGACGTCGGCGACGGCTACGAGGAGGACTACGACCGCGTCGGCGACGTCAGCGGCAAGGTGGTCGCCTACCGGCAGAACCTGCCGGCCCAGATCACCGACGTCGCGCCGTGGATGATCGAGCAGGCCCGGCTGGCCGAGGAGCGCGGCGCCGTCGCGCTGCTCGCCTACATCGACAACTTCGGCGGCCCGGTGCTGATGGGCGAGGACCCCGGCGCGCCGTCCGCGCTCGACGGCGGCGCCGAGCCCGGCGTCGTCGACGTCCCGCTGCCGAGCAACGCGATCTCCGGCGACGACTTCCGGCTCGACGAGCTGGTCGTCATGAGCCTGCTCGAGTCGCAGTGGGACGTGCTGAAGCGCGACCTCGGCGCCGGGCCGGTGCAGATCGAGATCTCCGGTGAGGACGTCACCGACCAGGTGCTCGGGTTCAGCTCGCGCGGCCCGTCGCCGGACTACTCGATCGAGCCCGACCTCGTGGCGCCCGGCTTCGAGATCATGTCGGCGATCCCGACCCAGTGGTGGGCGCCCGGCCAGTACCGGCTCTCCGGCACCAGCATGGCCGCCCCGCACGTCGCCGGCGCCGCGGCGCTGGTGCGCCAGCTGCGCCCCGACGAACCCGTCGCCGACGTGAACGCCCGGCTCACCGGGTCGGCGGCGCCGGTCGAGGCCGGCCCGACGATCTCCGGCGCGGGACGGCTCGACGTCGCCGCCGCGGCGGCCGCGGACCTGATCGCGTCGCCCGCCTCGGTGTCGCTCGGCCTGGCCGACCTCACCACGCCGGTCATCGGCGGCAGCGGCACGACCACCCTGCGCAACACGTCCGACGCCGACGTCACGGTCGCGCTGGCGGCCCAGGCGGCGCCGGGCAGCGCCGGCACGGTCACCGTCACGCCGGCCGAGGCGACCATCCCGGCCGGCGGCGAGCTCGCGGTCGAGGTCACGGTGTCCGCGGACCGGCCCGAGCAGGACGCCGACCTGTCCGGCTGGATCGTCGCCACCGCCGGCGACGAGGAGGTCCGGGTGCCGTACCTGCTGGCCGCGCGGAGCCTCGTCGTGCAGACCTCGCCCGACCCGAGCGACGGCACGTCGGAGGCCTTCATCTGGACGCCCGGCCCGCTCGGCGAGCCGCCGACGGTGACGGTGACGCCGCCGCGCGGCCGTCCGGTCACCGTCCAGGTCGAGCACGACCACGGCAGCTGGTACCGCGCCGCCCTCACCGGCCCGAAGGTGGGCGCCTACGCCGTCGACGTCTCGGCGACCACGCAGGACGGCGTCGGGCTGATCGGCTCGGCGACGTTCGAGGTGGTCGCGCCGGTGGGCAACTCGAACAGCCCGGCCGCCTGGCAGCCGATCGGGCCGAACTCCGGCGCCGGCCCCATCGCGACGACCCCGGCCGACCCGGACGTCGCCGCCATCACCCAGTACCTGAAGGCCGGGCCGTGGACCACCGACGACGGCGGCGAGTCCTGGCGCCAGCACAACCGGCTGCCCGTCGCCGGCGGCACCGGCAACGGCAACCTCGTCGTGGCCGCCGACGACCCGGACGTCATGTGGTACGCGGTCAACGGCTCGACCGGCGGGTTCCTCGACACCACCGCCGACCCCGCCTACCGCGGCCGCATCCTGCGCACCGAGGACGGCGGCGAGACGTGGCGCCAGCTCGACGTCCCGGACGTCTCCACGATCGCACTGGTCAGCGACCCGCAGACGCAGGTCCTGGTGGCCGTCACCGCCGACGCCCTGCTGGTCAGCCGCGACCGCGGCGACACCTGGGTCAGCCACCCCAACCTCGCCGGCAGCGAACTGACCGGCGCCGCCGTCTCCGGCGACGACCTGTTCGTCGCGAACCTCCGCGGCGTCTGGGCGGTCCGCGGGCTGATCGCCGGCGACCCGACCGGCACGGAGCAGATCTACACGCCGAAGGAGGGCTTCGTCGAGGGCATCGCCGCCGACGACGACCTGCTCGCGCTGCTGGTCGACGACGTCGTCGTCGGCTCGCACGACGGCGGCCGCGACTGGGACGTCAACTACCCGATCCCGGACGGCGGCGCGCTCGACATCGTGATCAGCGACGACGTGCTCATGGTCACCACGTACCGGCCGGTGCAGCACGTCAGCCGTGACGGCGGGCAGACCTGGGCCGAACTGCCGCAGCCGGTGGCCGGCGCCGTCGAGGACGACGTCGTGCCGTGGGGCGACGGCCTGCTGTGGTCGTCGCCGGGCGCGGGCCTGTTCGCCGTCGACGAGGACGGCGAGAACCCGGAGCGCCTCGGCGTCCAGGCGGCGACGCCGTACGACCTGGAGATCGTCGGCGGCGACACGCTGCTGGCCGGCACCGACTACGACGTGTACACCACCGGCCTGCCGAACCGGCCGAAGCTGCCGGCCGGCGGCACCGAGTGGGGGCTGTCGGGGTACGAGGCCTACATCGGCACCCGGGTGGCGCAGCTCGCCGCCGACCCGCAGGACCCGGAGACGGTGTGGAAGATCCGCAAGGACGCGCTGTCGCAGTTCTGGGTCTACCGCAGCACCGACGGCGGCCAGGAGTGGGAGCACCTCGCCCGCACCAACGAGGTCCCGTTCGACCTCGCCGTCTCGCCGGCCGACAGCGGCCGCGTCGTGATCCCGTTCTGGAGCCTCGGCGGCGTCGGCGTGTACGTCACCGACGACGACGGCCAGAGCTGGCGCAAGCAGTTCCACAGCGAGATGTTCACCACCGTCGCGATGGACCCGGACGACCCGGACGGCCTCTGGCTGGGCAGCGCGTCCGGCCTGTACCGCTCCGACGACTTCGGGCGGACGGTGCGCAAGGTCGCCGACGGCCAGGTGACCTCCGTCGCGGTGGACGGTGAGCGGGTCGTCGCCGGCAGCGCGGCCATCCAGGTCAGCGACGACGGTGGCGAGACGTTCCGCACCGCCGACACCGGCGGGGTGCCGATGTCGGTCGCCGACCTGATCGTGTCGCCGGCCGACTCGGACACCTGGTACGCGGCGACCACGTCGTTCTCCGCGAACGGCCTGGTCAAGGGCGGCCGCGGCGTCCTTCGCAGCAGCGACGGCGGGCAGACCTGGGTGAACGTGTCCCAGGGCCTGCAGAACCTCGCGGTCGTGTCGCTGGAGATCAGCCCGGACGGGCGCTGGCTCTACGCCGGCACCCAGCTGGGCGGGGTGCACCGGATCCGCACCCGGTAGGCCGCAGCGCGCGACGAGTGGGACGACGCGGAGTCAGCCGTCGTCCCACTCGTCGCGCAGTTCCTTGCGCAGCACGTCGACCTGCACCATCAGCGCACCGAGCAGTTCCTCGCGGTTCAGCCGGTTGGTGGTGCGGTACGACCACGCGGGCCGCCCGTCGGCGTCGAGGACCTTGATCAGCACGAACGCCTCGATGGCCGTCTCGCCCTGCGCGAGCGGGTGCACCTCGAGGCCGCTGAGCACCTGAGCGACCGGCACGCGCTCGTCGCCGATCGAATCGGGGTCGCTGTCCATGGAGCACATCCAAGCACCCGCGCCCGGCGCGCCGGGCGCGCGGTCTTCACCGACGAGTCGACCCAGGTCCGACTCCGCGTCACATCAGCCGGAGAACACGGCCGCCGCCGTCCGTGCCGCCGTCCGCCAGCGCGCGGACGTCGTCGAGATCGACGTCCAGCGCACCCGGGACGACCGGCCGTCCTACCGGGTGTCCGACTTCACCTGGGCCGAGCTGCGCACCCTCGACGCCGGTTCGTGGTTCGACGAGAGCTTCGCCGGTGCGCCGATCATCACCGTCCGGGACGTCATCCGGCTGCTCCGCGGGCGGACCGGCCTGCTGGCCGAGATCAGCCGACGACGCGCTGGAGGAGGGCCGGCTCGGCGTGCAGTCGTTCGTGGTGGCCGACGCGCGCGCGTTCCAGGCCGCGCTGCCGGAGGTGCCGATCGGCCTGCTCGACGTCGGCCGGCCCACCGAGGCGGAGCTGCTGGGGATCATCACCGACTTCCCGCAGTCGCTCACCGGGCGCGGCTGAGGCCGTCTAAGGGGCCGGCTCAGGGACCACCCCGAGATGTCCCTGAGTCAGCCCTGAAACCACCCTTGAACTGCTGTTTCATCGTCAGTGATGGTCGTAACGTGACCGCCATGATCACAGCGGAACGGCTGACGAAACGCTACGGAGACAAGACCGCGGTCGACGCGATCGACTTCACGGTCCGGCCCGGCGCGGTCACCGGCTTCCTGGGCCCGAACGGCGCCGGGAAATCCACGACTATGCGCATGGTGATGGGCCTCGACCACCCGTCCGGCGGCCGCGTCACCGTGAACGGCCGCGCCTACCGCGACCTCCCCGCGCCGCTGCACGAGGTCGGCGCGCTGCTGGAGGCGAAGGCGATCCACGGCGGCCGCACGGCCTACAACCACCTGCTGTGGCTGGCGAAGACCAACGGCATTCCGCGCCGCCGCGTCGACGAGGTCATCGGCATGGTCGGGCTCGAGGCCGTCGCGCGCAAGCGCTCCGGCGGGTTCTCGCTCGGCATGGGCCAGCGGCTCGGCATCGCCGCCGCGCTGCTCGGCGACCCCGGCGTGCTGCTGTTCGACGAGCCGGTCAACGGCCTCGACCCGGAGGGCATCCGGTGGATCCGCACCCTCATCCGGTCGCTGGCCGCCGAGGGCCGGACGGTGTTCGTCTCCAGCCACCTCATGTCGGAGATGGCGCTGACCGCCGACCACCTGCTGGTCATCGGGCGCGGCGCCATCCTCGCCGACACCGACATGTCCGACTTCATCGCCCGCAACTCCGCCGCCCACGTCCGGGTCCGGTCGCCGCAGGGCGGCGCGCTGGCCGAGGCGCTGCGCGAGCGGGGCTGGGGCATCCGCCGCGACGACGACGGCGCGCTGCTCGTCGACGGCGCCACGCCCGAGCAGATCGGCGACGTCGCCGGCTCGCGCGGGCTGTACCTGCACGAGCTGAGCGCGGTCAGCGCCTCGCTCGAGGAGGCGTTCATGCGCCTCACCGCCGACAGCGTCGAGTACCACGCCCGCACCGACCAGCCCGTCCCCGCCGGAGTGTGACCACCATGAGCACGTCCTCGACCCTGACCCCGCCGGCGTCGCCGCCGGCCCACCGCGCCGACGTCGGCCGGCCCCGGCTCACGTTCGGCCGCATCCTCGACGCCGAGTGGACGAAGATCCGCACCGTCCGCTCCACCGTCTGGACGCTCGCCTCGCTGGTCGTCCTCGGCGTCGGCCTGACGGCGCTGATCTGCTGGGGCGTCGCCGGTGAGCTCGCCGACGACAGCGCCGGCGAGCCGATCGGCGCGTTCGTCACCTGGGGCCTGATGTTCGGCCAGATCGCCGCGCTCGTGCTGGGCATCCTGGTGGCGACCGCCGAGTACTCCAGCGGCATGATCCGCACCACGCTCGCCGCGGCGCCGCGCCGGTGGTCGGTGCTGGCCGCCAAGACGACGGTGCTCGCCGGGCTGCTGCTGGTGCTCGGAGCCATCACGTCGACCCTCGCGATCCTGGCCGGCAACTTCTTCCTCGACCGCGAGGGCATCGGGCTCACGCTCAGCGACCCCGAGGTGCTGCGGACGATGGCCGGCGGCGGTCTCTACCTCGCCGTGCTGGGCGTGTTCGGCCTGGGCCTCGGCCTGCTGCTGCGCCACACCGCCGGGGCGGTCACGGTCGGCATCGCGCTGATCTTCGTCGTCGGCAACCTGGTCGGCCTCATCCCCGGCGCCGCCGGCGAGTGGCTGACGAAGCTGATGCCGGGCAACGCCGGCACGACGATGGCCACCGTCGAGTCCTTCAACCCCGACCTGCTGGGGCCGTGGACCGGCATCGGGGTGTTCGCCGGCGAGGCGGCGCTGCTGCTGCTGATCTCGGGCTGGCTGTTCTCCAGGCGCGACGCCTGACAGTGCTGTCTGAAAACGGCGTGCGCGGCGGCGGTCGCGTCGGTTTGAATACCGGCGTGACCGCCTTCCGCCTGCCCACGAAACTCGCCGAGTTCGCCGCCGGCGGTCAGGAGCCGCGGCTCACGGAATGGGCGGCGACACTGCCGTCGGTCGTGCCGGCGGTGGTGGCGCGGTGGGAGTTGAACGTCGACGAGGCGTACGAGCCGGGCGGGCAGTGCTCGTGGGTGGCGCCGGCCACCACGGCCGCCGGCGACGCCGTCGTCCTCAAAGTCGGCTTCCGGCACGCCGAGGCCGAGCACGAGGCCGCCGGCCTGCGGTTCTGGGACGGCGACGGCGCCGTGCGGGTGCATGCCGACGACACGTTCGACGACACCAGCGCACTGCTGCTGGAGCGGGCCGAGCCGGGCACGCCGCTGGCGCGGGCGATGCCGCCGCTCGAGCAGGACGTCGTGCTGGCCGGGCTGCTGCGCCGGCTCTGGCGCCGTCCGCCCGAGGGGCATCCGTTCCGCTCGCTGGCGTCGATGTGCGAGTTCTGGGCCCGCGACTTCGACCAGCGGGCCGGGTCGGCGCCGCCCGCGTTCGACCGCGGCCTGCTCCGCGAGGGCGTCACGCTCTACCGCGAACTGCCGCTCGGCAGCGACGACGACGTCCTGCTCTGCACCGACCTGCACCCCGAGAACATCGTTGCGGCGCAGCGAGAGCCGTGGCTGGTCATCGACCCCAAGCCGTACGTCGGCGACCGCACCTACGACGCCACGCAGCACATGTTCAACATGGACCGCCTGATGGCCGACCCCGGCGCGCTGTCCGACCGCATGGCCGGCCTGCTCGACCTCGACCCCGAGCGGCTGCGGCTCTGGCTGTTCGCCCGCTGCGCCCAGGAGGCGCCCGAGTGGCACGACCTCTACGACGTCGCGGTGAAGCTCGCCCCCTAGACCCTCAACGCGTCCGGGAAGCCGGTCCAGCGCAGCTCGTCGGGCAGGTGCCGGGTGTCGTTGTGCACCAGGACCGACGGCGCGCGCTCGGGCGCGTAGCGGATCACCGTCAGCGCCGCGTTGCCCTGGTTGACCGTCAGCCACCGCCACGGCGCCGCGTCGAGGGCGTGCCGGAGCAGCCAGCCGATCGTGAACGCGTGCGTCACCACCAGTTCGTGCCGCTCGGCGTCGCCGTCCGCGGTCCCGGTGAACCGCCGGACCGCCTCGGCCGCGAGCTCCGCGCCCCCGTCGTCGTCGAACTGGTCGACGAAGCCCTGGTAGGCCGCGGGGACGTCGTCGCGGTGCGGCACGTAGTCGCCGGCCGCCGCCGTCTGCACCGGCTCGGTCCCGAGGGCCGCGGCGACGATGCGCGCGGTCTCGGCCGCACGGGGGAGCGGCCCGTGCCAGACCGCGTCGAACCAGCGCCCGCCGTCGCGCAGGCGCTGCCCGAGCAGTTCGGCCTGCCGCCGGCCCGCGGCGCTCAGCCCGGTGTCGTCGGGCGCGGCCTCGGCGTGGCGGGCGAGGTACAGGTAGCGGGTGGCGGTCATGCGCTCCTCATCAGCTCGGCGACGGCGTCGAGCACGGCCGGCCAGGCGCTCGACTCGGGGTCGATGAGCCCGAAGTGCTCGACGCCGTCCAGTTCTCTCAGCGTCGCGCCCGTGCCGGCCGCGGCAGCATAGCGGCGGCTGAGCTCCGGCGGCACCTGCCGGTCGGCGGTGCCGTGCAGCAGCCTGACGGGTCGCCCGGGCGGCGCCAGTGCCAGCGGGTCCGCGACGGAGTACCGTTCCGGCCGCTCGTCCGGCCCGCCGCCGAGCAGCTCGTCCGCGGCGCCGCCGTCCAGCCGCAGCTCGAACGCCGCGCGCAGGTCGAGCACCCCGGCCAGCGACACCACCCCGGCCGGGTGCGCCTCGGGCACGGGCGGCGCCCAGCGGGCACCGGCCGGCAGCCGTCCCCGCGACGCCGCCCACACGGCGAGGTGGGCGCCCGCGGAGTGCCCCACGTGCACGACCCGGCCCGGACGCACCGCCGTGACCTCGCCCGCCAGCCGCGGCGCCGCGTCCAGCGCCGCCGCCGCGTCGTCGAACGTCGCCGGCCAGCCGCCGCCCGCGCCCGTCCGCCGGTACTCGACCGCCGCCACCGCGTACCCCGCCGCGACGAACCCGGCGCACTCGGGCCACGCGTGCCGCCGGTCGTACTCCGCCCGCCAGAACCCGCCGTGCACCACGACGACCAGCGGCCGTGGCCCGTCGCCGTCCGCCGGCCACACGTCGATCACCTGGTCGGGCAGGGCGCCGTAGGCCACCGTCCACCGCGGCGGGGGAGCGGCCCGCGTCAGCACCTCGCGCGGGTCACGCACGCGCCGCCCCGCCCAGGTCGCGGCGCATGACCCACCGCGGCCGCCGGGCGCTGGTCGCGTCCGTCGCGGCGACGCGGGCGAACCCGGCCCGCTCGAACATCCCCGTCGTGCCGACGTAGGCCAGCGAGGTGCTGAGCCGCGCCCCGCCGGTCTCGACCGGGTAGCCCTCCAGGGCGGGCGCGCCGTGCGCCGCCGCGAACGCGACCGCCTCGTGCAGCAGCTCCTCCGCCAGCCCGCGCCGCCGGTAGCCCGTCCGTACCACGAAGCACACGACCGACCACACCGGGAGGTCGTCGACCGGCCGGATCGTCGTCGAGCGGACCAGCCGCGCCATCGCCGTCCGCGGCCCGACGTCGCACCAGCCGGCCGGTTCGCCGTCGACGTAGGCGAGCAGGCCGGGCGGCAGGGGGCCGGCGACCAGCTCGTGCAGCCGGTCCTCGCGGTCCGGGCCGGGCAGCCGCCCGAACTCGCCCGACGGCAGCCGCCAGGCCAGGCACCAGCAGGCGTCGGCGCCCTCGCCGCGCGGTGCGAGCAGGACGCGCAGATCGTCCCAGCGATCCGCCGTCGCGGGGTGGATCCGGACGTCGTCGGCCATACGGGCAGTCTGGCGCATGCCACGGGGGAGGGCAGCGCGTTAGGCTTGCGAGGGACTCCCGTACCCTGCCGACGACCCCGAGGACATCAGCAGACGTGTTCGCCACGCTCACCGACCGCCTGACCGCGACGTTCAAGAACCTGCGCGGCAAGGGTCGCCTCTCCGAGGCCGACATCGACGCCACCGCCCGCGAGATCCGCGTCGCGCTGCTCGAGGCCGACGTCGCGCTGCCGGTGGTCAAGGACTTCATCGCCGCGGTCCGCGAGCGCGCCCGCGGCGAGGAGGTCTCGCAGGCCCTCAACCCGGCCCAGCAGATGATCAAGATCGTCAACGACGAGCTGGTCCGCATCCTGGGCGGCGAGACCCGCCGGCTGCGGTTCGCCAAGCAGCCGCCGACGGTCGTCATGCTCGCGGGTCTGCAGGGCGCCGGTAAGACGACGCTGGCGGGCAAGCTCGCGCTCTGGCTGAAGGAGCAGGGCAAGCAGCCGCTGCTCGTCGCGGCCGACCTCCAGCGCCCCAACGCCGTCACCCAGCTGCAGGTGGTCGGCGAGCGGGCCGGCGTCGCGGTGTGGGCGCCCGAGCCGGGCAACGGCGTGGGCGACCCCGTCGCCGTCGCGAAGTCCAGCATCGAGCACGCCACCAGCCGCCTCTACGACGTCGTCCTCGTCGACACCGCCGGCCGGCTGGGCGTCGACGAAGAGCTGATGAAGCAGGCCGCCGACATCCGCGACGCCGTCCAGCCCGACGAGACGCTGTTCGTCGTCGACGCCATGATCGGCCAGGACGCCGTCACCACCGCGCTCGCGTTCCAGGACGGCGTCGGCTTCGACGGCGTCGTGCTCACCAAGCTCGACGGCGACGCCCGCGGTGGCGCCGCGCTGTCCGTCGCGTCCGTCACGGGCAAGCCGGTGATGTTCGCGGCGGCGGGCGAGAAGCTCACCGACTTCGACGTGTTCCATCCCGAGCGCATGGCCTCGCGCATCCTCGACCTCGGCGACATGCTGACGCTGATCGAGTCGGCCCAGAAGGCGTTCGACGCCGACCAGGCCGAGGAGATGGCCCGCAAGCTGCAGGCCAAGGGCGGCAAGGACTTCACCTTCGACGACTTCCTGCAGCAGATGCAGGCGATCAAGAAGATGGGGTCGTTCAAGAGCCTGCTCGGCATGCTCCCCGGCGCCGGCCAGATGCGCGAGGCGCTCGACTCCTTCGACGAGCGCGAGCTCGACCGCGTCCAGGCCATCGTCCACTCCATGACGCCGGGCGAGCGGGCCAACCCGAAGATCATCAACGGCTCGCGCCGCGCCCGCATCGCGAAGGGCTCCGGCCGTCAGGTCAGCGAGGTCAACCAGCTGGTCGAGCGGTTCTTCATGGCCCGCGAGATGATGAGCCAGGCCGCGCGGGGCAAGCTCGGCGGCATCCCGGGCATGCCCGGCATGGCCGGTGGCATCCCCGGCATGCCCGCCATCGGCGGCAAGAAGAGCAAGGGCAAGCAGCCGAAGCAGGGCAAGAAGGGCAAGCGCGGGGCGCGCTCGGGCAACCCGGCCAAGCGGGCGGCGCAGCTCGCGGCCGCCGACGAGAAGCGCGCGGCCGAGCCGCAGCCCGGCCAGCTGCCGTCCGCGTTCGGCGGCGACGCACCCGAGGGCGACGGCAACTTCGACCTGCCCGACGACATCGCGCAGTTCCTCAAGCGGCGGTGACGCCGTCGCCGGCGCCCGCGCTGCACGTGCGCGGAGTGCTCCTGCCCGAGGCCGAGCACCGCGACCTGTGGGTGCGTGACGGCGTCGTCACGTTCGAGTCGGTGCCCGACGCGGTCAGCGTGGGCACCGGCTGGATCCTCCCCGGCCTCGTCGACCTCCACTGCCACGTCGGCCTCGCCGCCGGCGGCGCCGTCCCCGACGACGTCGCCGAGCAGCAGGCGCTCACCGACCGCGACATCGGCGTCCTCCTCGTCCGCGACGCCGGCTCGCCCGCCGACACCCGCTGGATCGACGACCGCGACGACCTCCCGCGCATCGTCCGGGCCGGCCGTCACATCGCCCGCACCAAGCGCTACCTGCGCAACTTCGGCTGGGAGATCGAGCCCGACGAGCTCGTCGCCTACGTCGAGCAGGAGGCCCGCAGCGGTGACGGCTGGGTGAAGCTGGTCGGCGACTGGATCGACCGCGACAAGGGCGACCTCTCGCCGTGCTGGCCGCGGTGGGCGCTGGACGCCGCCATCGAGCGGGCGCACGAACTGGGCGCCCGGGTGACGGCGCACGTCTTCGGCGAGGACGCGCTGCCCGACCTCCTCGGCGCCGGCATCGACGGCATAGAGCACGGCACCGGGCTGTCCCCGGATCTCGTCGCCCTCATGGCCTCCCGCGGCGTGTCGCTCGTCCCCACCCTCGTCAACATCGCCAACTTCCCCAAGTTCGCCGCCCAGGGCGAGGCGAAGTTCCCCGGCTACGCGGAGCACATGCGCTCGCTGCACGCACGCCGCTACTCGAATGTCCGCGACGCCTACGACGCCGGCGTCCCCGTGTTCGCCGGCACCGACGCGGGTGGCCAGCTGCCGCACGGGCTGCTCGCGCGCGAGGTGCTGGAATTCGTCTCCGCCGGCATCCCCGCCGAAGCCGCCGTCGCGGCCGCCTCGTGGAAGGCGCGCTCGTACCTGCTGGGCGGCAGCGGCCTCCTGGACGAGGGCACGCCCGCCGACCTCTGCCTCTACGCCGACGACCCCCGCGTCACGCCGACGACCCTCCTCGACCCCGTCCGCATCATCCTCCGCGGCCGCGTCGTCCGCTGACCCCGGCGGCAACCCTCTGATCGGCAACCGCTTGGTCGGCGGACGGGCCGGCGGCAGCCGTCTGACCGGCCGACCGGGCGCCGGTGTCGGCGGGCGTCTGTCGGTGTCGGTATCGACGTCGGTGTCGGTGTCGGCGGGAGTCTGTCGGTGCCCGCCCGTAGGGTGGGCACCCTCCCTAGGTGTGGTGTCCAGGGAGGTTGGTCAAGCGGCTGATCGGTGGTTGGTCTCCGATGGCGGAGTGGGCGCGGTGGTGATTGTAGAAGTGGAGCCAGCCGGGCAGGGCATCGTTGCGTTGCTGGGTTGATTCGTAGAGGCGTGTGTAGGCCCAGCCGTCGGCCAGGGTGCGGTGGAAGCGTTCGATTTTGCCGTTGGTTTGCGGGCGGTAGGGGCGGGTCCGTTTGTGGGTGATGCCGAGTTCGGTGCAGGCGTCGCGCCAGGCGTGGGAGCGGTAGCAGCTGCCGTTGTCGGACAGGACGCGCTCGACGGTGACGGCGTGCTCGGCGAACCAGGCCACCGCACGGTGCAGCACGCCGATGGCGGTGGTGGCCTTCTCATCGGTGCAGATCTCGGCGTAGGCGACGCGGGAGTGGTCGTCGATGACGGTGTGCACGAATGCGGTGCCGGTTCGGGGGTGGTGGCGGTGGTCGCGTTGTCCGGTTCGGTTCGCCGTGGTTTCTCGGTTCTTGTCACCTTGCTGGCGCCCGAGGAAGCGGTGCCCGCCACCATCGGGGATGTTGCCGAACTTGGTGACATCGACGTGCATCAGCGAGCCCGGATGCGGATGCTCGTAGCGACGCACCGGTTCGCTGCTGACGCGGTCGATGTGGCGCAGCCGGTTGATCCGGCAGCGCACCAGGACCGCGTGCACGGTCGACGCGGACATTGCGAGTCTGCCGGCGATCTGGACCGGGCCGAGCCGATGCCGCCACCGCAGCCGCACGATGCGCCGTACCAGCTGTGGGCTGGTTCTGGTGGGGCTGGAGTGTGGCCGCGAACTGCGCTCGCTCATCCCGGCAGCACCTTCGCTGCGGTAGCGGTCGGCCCATTTCTTCGCGGTGCGCGGGGTGACCAGGAACATCTTGGCCGCGGCGGTATAGGTCCAGCCACGGTCGACGACGAGTCGGGCAAGGCGCAGACGCGCGCGTGGAGTCAGTGCAGCGTTAGCGTGGGACACGAGGGCCTCCGGTCGGTGAAGCGGTGAACTAGACAGCTCCACTTCACAACCGGAGGCCTTCACCTGTCAGACAACTCACCGATACCCAGCGGTACAACCTGCCTGGACATCACACCTAGAGGGGCGGGTCATACCTACCCCCACGCGACGCTCGCGCAACGACCTCGTCGGCCCGCGCCACTTCGCGCCCCCGTCGCCGGCCGCAGGCGAGCTGCCGCGCGACGTGCCCCGGCTCCCGCATCATGATCATCCAGGTTTTGGGGCGCTATCACGCCCCAAAACCTGGATGATCTTGGACCAGCACCTGCCAGCGACCGGCCAGCGAACCATGACCCGAGCGGAGCCGGTCGCCACACCCGAAGCGGCCAGCGAGCGGCCAGCGGACCGGAACCAACAGCGGAGCCGGTAGCCAAGAACACCACCCACGGCCAGTGAGCGGCCAGCGGAGCGAAAGCCCAGCGAGGCCAGAAGCCGGGCCCATTGTTCGGCCGGCCCCCTGACGCTGCTTGAACGGGGGCGCGGGCGGCCGGGTCAAGCGGTCCTCCGCCGCGCGAAGCGCCAACCAAGAGGTCCGCTTGAGGCGGCCTCCCGCGCCCCCGACAATCGAAAGCAGCAGGGGGCAGGCCAACGGTGCGAACCCAGCCAACGAGAGCCCGGCCCGCTGGCCGCCCAGCGAACCCCGCGCCCCGGCGAACCCGCGCCCCAGCGAACCCCACGCCCAGTCAAACCCTGCACAAGACTTCTTGCTCAACAACCCTTGCTAAAGAACGCTTTAGCAAGGTACCTTTAGGTCATGCCCAGCGAGCAGCACCAGAAGGTCACCGACCCGCAGTCGATGCGGGCGCTGGCCCACCCGCTCCGCCTCCAGCTCATGGACCTCCTCGGCATCGAGCCCGAGCTCACCGCCACCGAGTGCGCCGAACGCACCGGCGAGAGCGTCGCCAGCTGCTCGTTCCACCTGCGCATGTTGGCGAAGTACGGCTACGTCGAGCTGGGCGAGCCGCGCGGGCGGGAGAAGCCGTGGCGTCTCGTCAGCCGCAACCGCACCGTCGGCCCCGACGTCGACAACCCCGAGTCGGTGCGCGAGGCGTCGGCGTTCGCGCGGGTCGTCGTCGAGCGTGAGGCCGACCGTCTGCTGCGCACCATCGGCCGGGCGGCTGAGCTGGGGCCGGGCTGGGATCAGTCCATGGTCATCAACACGTCCAGTTTCTGGTTGACGCGCGACGAGCTCACCGAGGTCATGGACCGGCTGGGCGCGTTCACCGACGACATCGTGGCGCGGTTCGGGCACCGCCGCGAAGATCCCGCGTCCCGGCCCGACGACGCCCGCGTCGTCCACTTCCTCGGCGCCCTGAGCCCCGACCCCGACCTCGACACCCACAGCACAGCCGACGACCAGCCGTAGGAGACCGCCATGTTCATCGAGCCCAGCCTCCACCACGACCCGCACGCCGAGCGCCGCACGTCCGCCGCCCGCTACCGGGCCGTCCGCGACCTCGTCCGCGCCCGCCGGTTACGCCGCTGGGCCGACCGCTCCGCCCGGCTCGCCGCCCGCCTCGACCGCCGAGCCGGCGCGACGGCGGGCGCGGCGGGCGCGGCGGGCGCGGCAAGCGCGGCGACCACGCGCCCCGTCACCCGGCTGATCAGCGCGGCCTGAGCCGGTGCCGTCCGCGCTGGCGCACCGGCCGTTCCGCCGCCTCACCGTCGCCTGGACGTTCAGCAATTTCGGCGACAGCGCGCTGTACCTGACGGTCGCGATCTGGGCCAAGGATCTCACCGGCAGCAACGCCGCCGCGGGCCTGGTGTTCCTCATGCTCGGCCTGCCGGTGTTCCTGGCGCCGCTGGCCGGGCAGCTGGCCGACCGCCTGTCCCGCAAGCGCCTGGTCGCCGTGGTCAACGTCGTCGCGGCCGCCGGGGTGCTGGCCCTGCTCGCCGTCGACGATGCCGCCGACCTCTGGCTGATCTACCTGGTCACGTTCGGGTACGGCTGGGTCGGCTACGTCACCAGCGCGGCGCAGTCGGGGCTGCTCAGGGACATGCTCGACGACGACGACCTGGCCGGCGCGAACGGGCTGCTCACGACGCTCGACCAGGGGCTGCGGCTGCTCACGCCGCTGGCCGGCGCCGGCGTCTACGCCCTCTACGGGGGCGGCGCGGTCGCCGTCCTGACGGCGTCCATGCTGGTCATCGCCGCGCTGCTGGTCCTGACGGTGCGGGTCGACGAGAGCCCGCCGGCGCCTGCCGACGAACGCGAAGGGTTCCGGCGCGAGCTGACCGCCGGGTTCCGGCACCTGCGCGATACGCCCCAGCTGGCCGACCTCACGCTGCTGCTGGGCGTCGCGGTCGCGATCACCGGCCTCGCCAACTCCACGACGTTCGCCGTCGTCGAGGCGCTGGGCATGCCGAGCGAGTTCTTCGGCGTCCTCGCCAGCGTGCAGGGCGGCGGCTCGATCGTCGGCGGGCTGACGGTGGCGCTGCTGATCGGGCGGACGGGGGAGCGGACGGCGGTGGGTGTCGGGCTCGCGGCGGTCGCCGCCGGGCTGGGCGCGGTGCTGGTGGCGTCCACCGTCGTCGTCGCGGCCGGGGCGGTCGTGCTCGGGGTGGGCGTGGTGTGGGCCGTCGTCGGCATGGTGACGCTGCGGCAGCGGCTCACCCCCGCCCGCCTGCAGGGCCGCACGTCCGCCGCCACGAACATGGTGCTGAACGGGCCACAGGTCGCCGGCACGGCCGCCGGTGCGGCGCTGATCTCCGTCGTCGACTACCGCGTGCTCGTCGCCGCCATGGCCGTCACGGTCCTGACCTGCGGCATCGTCCTCCTCGCGCGCCGCGTGGCCGCGCCCGTCGCCGTCGCGGACGAGCAACCAGCCACCGAGACGGTGTAGGAGTTGGGTCCGCGCGCCGCGATCTGGCACAATGACCTGCTGAACCGGCGATCGTGCGGCCCTCTCACCCTCGAGCTCCGGATCCATCGAACCGTCGTGACCGGTGCCCCACTCAGGTGACGACGGCTCACCCGTGCGTGAACATCCAAGGAGACTCCACCCCAGTGGCTGTCAAGATCAAGCTGAAGCGGATGGGCAAGATCCGCTCGCCGCACTACCGCATCGTCGTGGCCGACTCTCGCACCAAGCGCGACGGCCGGGCCATCGAGGAGATCGGCCTGTACAACCCGAAGCTCGAGCCGAGCCTCATCAAGGTCGACTCCGAGCGCGCG
Organism: Jiangella alba; assembly: GCF_900106035.1. GTDB lineage: Bacteria > Actinomycetota > Actinomycetes > Jiangellales > Jiangellaceae > Jiangella > Jiangella alba. Next base: position 47,609 of record NZ_FNUC01000001.1, on the reverse strand, counting down.
CAGTACTGGCTGGGCGTCGGCGCGCAGCCGACCGAGCCGGTGCTGGCCATCCTCAAGGTCACCGGCGACTGGCAGAAGCACAAGGGCCTCCCGGGCGCCGAGGGCACGCTGAAGGTCGCCGAGCCGAAGCCGGAGAAGCGGGCCGCGTTCGACGCCGCGCTGGCCGAGGTGCACGGCGAGCCGAGGTCCGAGGCCACCACGGCGAAGAAGAAGCCGGCCAAGAAGTCGGCCGCCAAGAAGTCCGAGGCCAAGGCCGAGGCGAAGGCCGACGAGCCCAAGGCCGAGGAGCCGAAGGCCGACGAGCCCAAGGCTGACGAGGCGCCCGCCGCCGAGGCGCCTGCCGCCGAGGCGAAGGCCGACGAGGCCAAGGCCGAGGAGCCGAAGGCCGACGACGCGCCGGCCGCCGAGGCGAAGGCTGACGAGTCCTGATGCTGGCCGAGGCGCTGGAGCACCTGGTCGCCGGGGTGGTCGACCACCCCGACGACGTCAGCGTGCGCACGCGTCAGCTCCGCCGCGGCCGGCTGCTCGAGGTCCGGGTCCACCCCGACGACCTCGGCAAGGTCATCGGCCGCGGCGGCCGCACGGCCACGTCGTTCCGCACCGTCGTCGCGGCGTTGTCCTCGGACGGCGGCGTGCGCATCGACTTCGTCGACGTCGACGGGCGCTGACCCCACGGTGATCGTCACCGTCGGGCGCATCGGGCGCGCGCACGGGGTCCGCGGTGAGGTCTCCGTGGACGTCCGCACCGACACGCCCGACGAGCGGTTCGCCGACGGCGCCGTCCTCGCCACCGATCCCGCCCAGCGGGGCCCGCTGACAGTTCTCGGGTCCCGCTGGCACAGCGGGCGGCTGCTGGTGACGTTCGACGCCGTCCCCGACCGCACCGTCGCCGAAGGGCTGCGTGGCACGCTGCTGCTGGCCGAGATCCCCGACGGCGCCACCACCGGCGACCCCGACGAGTTCTTCGACCACCAGCTGGTCGGGCTGGCCGTCGTCGGCGTCGACGGCGCCGAGCTGGGCGTCGTCCGCGAGATCATCCACGCACCCGGCCAGGACCTCCTCTCCGTCAGGCGGCCCGGCGGGGGAGAGGCGCTGGTGCCGTTCGTCACCGAGATCGTGCCGGAGATCGACGTCGCGGCGTCCCGGCTGGTCGTCGACCCGCCACCGGGGCTGTTCGAATGAGAATCGACGTCGTCACGATCTTCCCGGACTATCTGACGCCGCTGGACCTCTCCCTCGTGGGGAAGGCCCGCGAAGCCGGCGTCCTTGACCTGCGCGTCCACGACCTGCGCGACTGGGCCACCGACCGCCACCGCACCGTCGACGACACCCCGTACGGCGGCGGCGCCGGCATGGTGATGAAGCCCGACGTGTGGGGCGCGGCGCTCGACGACGTCATCGGCTCCGGCGCGTCCGGCAGCATGCCGCGGCTGCTGGTGCCGACGCCGTCCGGGCGGCCGTTCACCCAGGACGTCGCGCACGAGCTGGCCGGCGAGCCGTGGCTGGTGTTCGCCTGCGGGCGCTACGAGGGCATCGACGCGCGCCTCGTCGAGGACGCCGCCACCCGCCTGCCCGTCACCGAGCTGTCGCTGGGCGACTACGTGCTCAACGGCGGCGAGGTCGCCGCGCTGGTCGTCGTCGAGGCGGTCGCGCGGCTGCTGCCCGGCGTCGTCGGCAACCCCGAGTCGCTGGTCGAGGAGTCGCACGGCGCCGACGGCCTGCTCGAGTACCCCGTCTACACCAAGCCGCCGACGTGGCGCGGGCTGGACGTCCCCGAGGTGCTGCTCTCCGGCCACCACGGCAACGTCGCGCGGTGGCGCCGCGACCAGGCGCTGCGCCGCACCGCCGAGCGCCGTCCGGACCTCGTCGCCCGGCTCGATCCGTCGGCGCTGGACGCGCGCGACCGCGAGGTGCTCGACGCGGCCGGGTTTCCGGTTCCGCCGCCGTCTGTGGCAGACTGATCCGCTGGTGCCCGGCTCGCGACGCCCCTGCCACAGGGGGAGCGCCGACGCGAAGGTCCGGTCACACCGACCCTGACAGCACCTGATTCCGCGGGCGACCTGTGGCGCCGGCGAGAGAGCGAACACAGCATGCACCTGCTCGACTCCGTCGACTCCGCGCAGCTGCGCGACGACATCCCCGCCTTCCGCGCCGGCGACAACCTCAAGGTTCACGTCCGCGTCGTCGAGGGCAACCGCTCCCGTATCCAGGTCTTCCAGGGCGTCGTCATCCGCCGCCAGGGCTCGGGCATCCGCGAGACGTTCACCGTCCGCAAGGTGAGCTTCGGTGTCGGCGTCGAGCGCACGTTCCCGGTGCACACCCCGGTCATCGAGAAGATCGAGCTGGTCACCCGCGGCGACGTCCGCCGGGCGAAGCTCTACTACCTGCGCAACCTGCGTGGCAAGGCCGCCAAGATCCGCGAGAAGCGCGAGACGGCCTGACGCTCCCCTGACGGGGAACCCGGCGGCATGGCACGGCACCGCCGCCGGGTCGCGTGCCCGAGGCACGTATTGTTGCTCACGTGCCACCGGAAGCGTTCGACTCTTCGCCGGGCTCGCCCCGGAAACCCCAGGGAGATGCCGTGACCGAGGAGAACGCGCCTCGGGAAGGCGACGGGGGCCCGCGTCGCGGTGGCGACGACACCGAGACGCCGGCCAACGGCACTCGGAACGGGCTGGCCGCCTTCTTCAAGGAGACCGCCATCGTGGTGGCGCTCTCCCTGCTCATCGCCACGGTCGTGCGGATCTTCCTCGTCCAGGCGTTCCTCATCCCGTCCGGCTCGATGGAAGACACCCTGCTCGTCGGCGACCGCGTGCTGGTGTCGAAGGTCAGCCTGCACTTCGGTGATATCCACCGCGGCGACGTCGTCGTGTTCGAAGACCCCGACCGCTGGCTGGGCGACCAAGCGCCGTCCGGCGGCACCGGCGTCGGCGGCGCCATCAAGGACGTCTTCGAGTTCGTCGGCGTGCTGCCCGACGACTCCGAGGAACACCTGATCAAGCGCGTCATCGGCGTCGGCGGCGACACCGTGGCCTGCTGCGACGACGCCGGGCTGCTCACCGTCAACGGCACCGCCGTCGACGAGTCGTCCTACCTGTACCCGGGCGACTCCCCGTCGCTGAACGAGTTCGAGCGCACCGTCCCCGAGGGCGAGCTGTTCGTCATGGGTGACCACCGTTCCAACTCCGGCGACTCCCGCATCCACGGCACGTTCTCCGAGGACCTCGTGGTCGGGCGGGCGTTCGCCATCGCCTGGCCGTTCAGCCGCTGGGGCGGCCTCGGCAGCAACGGCGTCTTCGACGACGTCCCCGAACCCTGATCCGTCATGCCCACACTCGCCCGACGACGCATCCTGGTCCGGCGCGACGCCGGACTGTACGCCTACGAGCGCACGCTGGCCCGGTCCGGGTTCGCGCCGGTCGCGGGCGCCGACGAGGCCGGACGGGGCGCGTGCGCCGGCCCGCTCGTCGTCGGTGCCGCCGTGCTCGCGCCGGGCAAACGGGGTGAGGTGCCCGGACTGGCCGACTCCAAGCTGCTCACCCCGCTGGCGCGCGAGCGCGCCTACGAGCAGGTGATGGCCCGCGCCGTCGCCTGGTCCGTCATCATCGTCCCGCCCGACGAGGTCGACCGCGTCGGGCTGCACCGCAGCAACATCATCGCCATGCGCCGCGCCCTCGCCCGCCTCGACCCCGCGCCGTCGTACGTGCTCACCGACGGCTTCCCGGTCACCGGCCTCGGCGTGCCCGGGCTCGCGATGTGGAAGGGTGACCAAGTGGCGGCCTGCATCGCAGCGGCGTCCGTCATCGCCAAGGTCACCCGCGACCGAATCATGTGTGACCTGCACGAACAGTGGCCCGCCTACGGGTTCGACGCGCACAAGGGCTACGTGACCGACGATCATCAGCAGGCGCTGACGGCACACGGGCCCAGCCCGGTTCACCGTCGGTCCTACGCCAACGTCGCGCGCGTGGTATCCCTTGGAGACGAAGGCTGGAAAGGGGAACCCGACCTATGAGTGCTGAGGATCTCGAGAAGTACGAGACCGAGATGGAGCTCTCCCTCTACCGCGAGTACCGCGACGTGGTCGGCCTGTTCTCGTACGTCGTGGAGACCGAGCGCCGCTTCTACCTCACCAACAACGTCGACTTCCAGGTCCGCGGCGAAGGCGGCGACGTCTACTTCGAGGTCACCATGAGCGACGCCTGGGTCTGGGACATGTACCGCCCGGCCCGCTTCGTCAAGAACGTCAAGGTCGTCACGTTCAAGGACGTGAACGTGGAGGAACTGGCGAAGAGCGACCTCGAGATCCCCAAGTCCTGACGGCTTCGCGTTGCCGGCGTCGGCCGCCTGAGCCTGCTGTCGGCTTCGGCCCGCTCCGTTCGCCATCGCGGTCGCGCCGCCTGGGCCCCTGAACGGTCCGCCGGTCCGTCCGTCGACCGCCGGGTGTCAGCCACTCGCGGTCGGTCGCCGCTGGCCCGTGCGCCGCCGTCCTACTCAGTCGTCCGTCTGCTGACCACCGTTCGACGGCAGGGGCCGCCCGCCACCGGTTTCGTTTGCTGACCTCCGGGCGCGGGCCGTCCGCCCGCCTCCGTCCCTGCTCGTCCATCCCTTCCGCCCGCCGCTCGTCCACAGCCCCACCCGATTCCTCCGGTTATCCACATTCGGCGATTTCGAGGTCGAATCGTCCGCCCGATCCGGCAAGGCTCGTAGCGGGAGGTGAGGCCGGTGCGAGTCAAGGACACCGTCGGCATCTACGGCGAACAGGTCGCCGCGGAGCATCTGGAGCAGGCCGGATTCGTCGTGCTCGAACGCAACTGGCGCTGCGACATCGGCGAGATCGACATCGTCGCGCTCGACGGCGCCACAGTCGTCGTCTGTGAGGTCAAGACGCGCAGTGGTCTGGGCTTCGGCTCGGGTCTCGACGCCGTCACGCCTGAGAAGCTGGCCCGGCTGTACCGCCTCGCCCTGCGCTGGCGCGAGCAAGCAGGCCGCGTGGGCGCGGCCCTCCGGGTCGACGTCATCGCCGTTCACCGGCTTCGATACAAGCGGCCGCAGGTTGTCCACGTGCGAGGTGCGCAATGACCCGCCTGGCTCGCTGTCGCAGCGTGACGATCGTCGGCGTGCGGGGCACGGTGGTCGACATCGAGGTGCACATCGGCGGCATGCCCGGGTTCTCGCTGGTCGGGCTGCCGGACGCGTCGTTGTACGAGGCGCGCGACCGCGTCCGCGCCGCCGTCATGTCCAGCCGCGAGACGTGGCCGCTGCAGCGCATCACCGTCAGCCTGTCGCCGGCCGCGCTGCCCAAGCGCGGCAGCCACTTCGACCTCGGCGTCGCGGTCGCCATCCTCGCGGCGGCCGAAGACGTGCCATCGGCCGCCCTCGACGGCGTGCTGTTCCTCGGCGAACTGGCGCTCGACGGGCGGTTGCACCCGGTCCGCGGCGTGCTCCCCGCCGTCCTGGCCGCCGACCGCGCCGGCTTGACCCGCGTCGTCGTCCCTGAGCCCAATGCGGCCGAGGCGCAGCTGATCCCGGGTATGCGCGTGTTCGGTGCCCGGTCGCTACGCCAGGTGCTCGCGCACCTTCGTGGCGCCGAGATTCCCGACGAGGTGCGCGACGAACTCGACCAGACGCCCGACGTGCTCCCGCCGGGCGCCGAGGGCGGGTCGCTCGACCTCGCCGACGTGGCCGGTCAGGACGCCGCGAAGCGCGCGGTCGAGATCGCCGCCGCCGGCCATCACCATCTGCTGTTGTCCGGCACACCCGGCTCGGGCAAGACCATGCTGGCGCAGCGGTTGCCGTCGCTGCTGCCCGACCTCTCCCTCGACGAGTCGCTGGAGGTCACGTCCATTCACTCGCTCGCCGGCGTGCTGCCGCCGGGCCGTCCGCTGATCGTGCGCCCGCCGTTCGTCGACCCGCACCACACGTCGTCGCTGGTCGCGATCGTCGGCGGCGGCTCACGCGTGCCGGCGCCCGGCGCAGCCAGCTTGGCGCACCGCGGCATCCTCTTCCTCGACGAGGTGCCGGAATTCCCGGCGCGCATCCTCGACTCCCTGCGCCAGCCGCTCGAGAGCGGAACCCTGACGCTGGCCCGGTCCGAGTCCACGTCGGTGTTCCCGGCCCGGTTCCTGCTGGCGATGGCGCAGAACCCGTGCCCGTGCGGCAACTTCGGCAGCACGGTCCGCGAGTGCACCTGCAAACCCGACTCCGTGCGCAGGTACGGGCAGCGGCTGTCCGGCCCGGTCCGCGACCGCGTCGACCTCCGCGTCGACGTCGACGCTCCCACCATGGCCGAACTCGACACCGCCGCCGAGCCCAGCAAAGTGGTCGCCGATCGCGTCGCCGAGGCCCGGGCCAGGCAGGAGCGACGGCTGCGCGGCACGCCGTGGCGGTGCAACGGCGAACTGCCCGGCCCGTACCTGCGGCGAGAGCTGAAGCTGCCGGCCGACATCACCGCGCCGGCGTTCGCCAGGGTCCGCGACGGCAGCCTCACCCTGCGTGGGGTCGACCGCGTCCTGCGCGTCGCCTGGACCATCGCCGACCTCGCCGGCCGCGACCGTCCGACCGCCGAGGACGTTCACAAGGCACTCCGGCTCCGGCTGGGGGAACCCGTATGAGCGCCGAGCAGCTCCACGTCGCCGAGTCGCCCGCTGATCGCGTCGCCCGGGCCGGGCTGTCCGCCGTCACGGAGCCGGGCGACGAACGCATCGCCCTGCGGGTGCGCGACCACGGCGCCGAGGCGACGTGGCAGGCCGTCCTCGGCGGCGACGACTCTCTCGATCGGTCCCGCGTCCTGCAGCGACGGGCCGAGTACGTCGACGGCGCGGAGGTACTGGAACGCGCCGATGACCTCGGCATCCGGTACCTGTGTCCGGGCGAGCCGGGATGGCCGGTCCCGCTGGACGACATGGCGGCCACGCTCGACTACGCCGACGTCGTCCCGCCGCCGCTGGGGCTGTGGCTGTCCGGTGACGGCGACCTCGCGGCGCTGGCCGAGTCGGCGGTCGCGATGGTCGGGTCGCGGGCCTGCTCGCGTTACGGCGGACGGGTCGCGTCCGATCTGGCGACCGATCTCGCGCTGGCCGGGCGCACGGTTGTCTCGGGTGCCGCGTACGGCATCGATGCCGCCGCCCACCGGGGCGCACTCGGCGTCGGCGGCCAGACGATAGCCGTCCTCGCCTGCGGCGTCGACGTGCCGTATCCGCGCACCCACGGCCAGCTGCTCGAACGCATCGCGGCCGACGGCCTGATCATCAGCGAAGTGCCGCCGGGCAGCCGGCCGATGCGCGCGTGGTTCCTCGCGCGCAACCGCATCATCGCCGCGCTGAGCGCCGGCACGGTCGTCGTCGAGGCGGCGCCGCGGTCCGGCGCGCTCAGCACGGCCGGGTGGGCGCAGAAGCTCAGCCGCGAGACGCTCGTCGTGCCCGGGCCCATCACGTCGGCGCTTTCCGCGGGGTGCCATCGACTGGTCCGCGACGGTGCCGGAACCCTGGTCACCGGCGTGACCGACGTGCTCGAGGCCGTCGGGCGCATCGGCGAGCACACGCCGCCCGACCCCGAGTGCGAGTCCCGGCCCATCGACGACCTCCTGCCCGCGCACGCGATGGTCCGCGAGTGGATGCAGGTCGGTGCCGTCGAGACGGTCGCGGGTCTCGCCCGCCGCACCGGCCTGCCCGCCCGGACCGTCGCGACCGCGCTGCGTGAGCTGGCCGCCGCCGGCTGGGTAACCCGCGAGGACGCCGGCTGGCGGCTCGGTTCGACGATCAGTCCGCTGGAAACCCGCACATGACCAGGCTGGAAGGGGTATGCATGGACCCAATGGGCGCCACGCCATCCGGCGGCGCCGGCAGGGAGAGGGGAACCGCTCATGGGCTCTGTCGCACGTATCACCAACATCAGCGCTCGCTCCGAGACGAGCTTCGACGACGCGGTCCGCCTGGGCATCGCGCGCGCCAACCAGACGCTGCGCAATGTCTCGGGTGCCTGGGTCAAGGACCAGAAGGTCGAGGTCCGCGACGGCGAGATCGTCGCGTACCAGGTGGCCCTGGAGGTCACCTTCGTCCTCGACGACTGACGCCGCTGCTCGTCCGGCGGTGCCGGCCGACGCTGGTCGGCACCGCTGTCGGCATCCGGCGACGGCCGCGTGGCTCCACAGCGGGCGGGCCGGCCGCTGTCCCGCGTGGCGGCGCCGTCCGAGCGCGTCGACGGGTGATCCTGGAGGCATGGACGCCGACGAGGAGCTGCCCGAGGCGCTGGCCGGCGCGGTCGTGGGGTTCGCGCGGCATCTGGCGGCGGAACGGGACCGGTCCGAGCACACGATCCGCGCCTACACCGGCGACATCGCGGCATTGATGGAGCACCTGGCGAAGCTGGGGCGCACCGAGATCGGCCAGCTCGACCTCGCCACGCTGCGCAGCTGGCTGGCTCGGCAGAGCACGCTCGGCCGGTCGCGCGCCACGATCGCGCGGCGGGCGTCGGCGGCGCGGGTGTTCACTGCGTGGGCGCACCGCAGCGGGCTGCTCGCCGAAGACGTCGGCGCTGTGCTCGCAACGCCGAAGGCGCGCCGGGCGCTGCCCGAGGTGCTGCGCGCGGGCGAGGCCTCGACGCTGATGGACGCGGCCGCCGACGACGCCTCTGACGGCGACCCGGTGAACCTGCGCGACCACGCACTCCTGGAACTGCTCTACGCCACCGGCATCCGCGTCGGCGAGCTGGTCGGCCTGGACGTCGACGACCTCGACGACGGCCGCCGGGTCGTGCGCGTGCTCGGCAAGGGGCGCAAGGAGCGCACGGTGCCGTACGGCGTGCCGGCGGCCGAGGCGCTCGACGCGTGGCTGCGCGCGGGCCGGCCGAAGCTGGCCGCACCCGCCGCCGGCCCCGCCCTGTTCGTCGGCGTCCGTGGTGGCCGGCTCGACCAGCGCGCCGCACGCACCGTCGTCCACCAGCGGCTCCGAGCGGTGCCCGGCGCGCCTGACCTGGGCCCGCACGGACTCCGTCACACCGCCGCGACCCATCTCCTGGAGGGCGGCGCCGATCTGCGCAGCGTTCAGGAATTGCTCGGCCACGCCTCCCTCGGCACGACGCAGATCTACACCCACGTCTCGGTCGACCGATTGCGCAAGGTGTACAAGCAGGCGCATCCGCGCGCCTGAAGCCCCTCCACCGGCCGACTCCCAGGACGTCGGCAGCCCACTTCGATTCGGCCCCTGGGCCGCCTGACGTCCATGGCGCCCAGCAGGTGCGCCTCTGCGCTCGGTCAGGGTTTGCTGTGGTCGCCGACTGGTGAGAGGCCGCCTCTCGAGTTGCATGGCTCGCGCTTCCGAGGACACGGGTCAGTTCGTGGGCTTGGCAAAGGATCTGCTGCACGGACGAGGGCATGAGGTGATCACCTGCGTCCCGTCGCTGGCTGATTCCGCTCTGGGTGTGCGCTTGTGCGATGAGTGGGGCGTCGACTGTGGTCGGCCTCGCGTGGAACCTTGGCGAGGTAAGTCGTCGCGACCGAGGCCGCTGGGAGCCAGGGCACGGGGTCGGTGACTCGGCCGGTGGCGTAGAGCATGAAGTGCAGGTGGCAACCGGTCGAGAGCCCGGTGGTGCCGGCGCGCCCGATGACCTGGCCGGCCCGGATCGGCTGGCCGGCGGCCACCGAGAACGCCGACAGGTGGCTGTAGGACGTGCTGAGGGGCGCGCCGCGGACGCGGCCGTGGTCGACCGTGAGCTGCAGCCCGTACGCCCCTCGTTCGCCGGCGTCGATCACCCGCCCGGCGGCGGATGCGCGGATCGGTGCACCGCACGCGGCGGCCACGTCGACGCCGTCATGGAGTTTGCGCTCGCCGGTGATCGGATGGACCCGCATGCCGTACGGAGACGTGACGCGGGGAGCGGCGACCGGCCAGGCCAACCCGCCCGACTCGGGTGACTGCGACGGCGGGGGTGGCGGATCGCCGGTGAGGGTGCGCGGGCCGAGCGGGAGCAGCCGCACCGGCCCGCCGCCGACCAGCGCGAGCGGATCGGTGTACTGCTCGCCCTCCCGCGCGCCCCAGTGCAGGCAGGCGGCGGGCGTGCAATGGCTGCCGGCCGACTCGAGGACGCCGATCGGCTGGCCCGCACCGACCTCATCGCCGACGCCGACGATGGGGGTGACGGGCTCGTAGCTGGTGCGCAGCGTGCCGTGATCGATGACGACGACGCCGCGGCCGGCGATCGGGGCGGCGTACGTGACGGTGCCGGGGCCGGCCGCACGAACCTCGGCGCCGGCGGTCGCCGCGAGGTCGACGCCGCGGTGGCCGGCGGACCACGCGTGCTCCGGCGGATCGAACCCGTTGACGACCTCGGCTGGACCGCCCGGTGGGCCGACGGGATAGACCCAGCCGGCGTTCGTCGGCGGCATCGAGGGGAGAGCGGCCAGCGGTAAAGGGCTGGCCGGCGCTCTTGGAAGGGTGTCTGCCGATGCGACGACGAAGGGGGACGCGGGGAGGGGCGTGGCGGCGGGCGGAAGGCTACTTGCGGCGGCAGGCGCGAGGGCGGTTCGGGCTTGGTCGGTGCCGGGGGAGAACGCGGGGTGCGGCGGGGTAGCAGGCGGTGGGCTGGCGGCGGCAGGGAGAACAGCGGGTGGAGGGCTGGTTGCCGTTGGTGGTGCGGTGGCGGGCGGCGGGGCGCTGATCACCGGCGGGGAGGCCGCAGACAGCGCGCCAACGGGGACTGGGGAGAGAGCGGCGGAAAGAGTGAGGGCGAAGACGAGTAGAGGGGTCATGTCTGCGAGCCAACGCGGCGAGCCGAGCCGGCGCAGTGGGGCGGAGCGGATTTGGGGACAAGTCGGCGAAGTGGGTGGGGCTGTGGATAACGGGGCGCCAGCGACACGCCGGGCGATCCGCTCACAGGTGCATCACGAAGTCGCAACGAAGGTGGGGCCGCGCGGGGCTCGACTGGACGACCCCACCCCCCGGGCCGGAAGGGTCGAGGGTGAGACCGGTGTGACGAAGCGCGACGTGAATGATGCGAGCAGACGGGTATGGATGCTGATATGAATCGTGGCAAGGTCCGTGGTCATGCGGTCGCTCTTGCGGTGATCGCGCTGGTCAGCGCGGGTTGTGGCGGCGGTGACGACGTCAACGTGGACGATCCGGCGGGCGGGGGCGAGAGCGAGGGCGGAGACGACCAAGGCGGGGACGGCGGCACCCTCATCGCGGCGATCTCGGCGCAGCCGGACCAGTTCGACCCGCACAAGACCCAGGCCTACGCCAGCTTCCAGGTGCTCGAGAACGTCTACGACACCCTCGTCGTGCCGGACGCGGAGGGGGAGTTCCAGCCCAGCCTCGCGACCGAGTGGACGACCAGCGAGGACGGCCTGACGTGGACCTTCACCCTCCGTGAGGGGGTCACCTTCCACGACGGCAGCACCTTCGAGGCGGCCGACGTCGTCTACTCGTACAACCGCATCATCAACGAGCAGCTGGCCAACGCCTACCGGTTCGCCAGCGTCGCGAGCGTCGAGGCGACCGACCCGCAGACGGTCACGATCACGCTCACCGCGCCCACCCCGGCGCTGCTCGACAACATCGGCGGCTTCAAGGGCATGTCGATCATCCCGGAGGGCGCGGCCGAGGCCACCGACCTCGCGACGCAGGCCGTCGGCACGGGGCCGTTCACGCTCGAGGACGCCGGCGCCAACGGCGTCACGCTGGCCCGCTACGACGACTACTGGGGCGACCCCGCGCTCGTCGACGGCGTGGAGTTCCAGTACGTCAGCGAGCCGGCGGCGGCCCTGACGGCGCTGCGCTCCGGCGACGTCCACTGGACGGACAACGTGCCGCCGCAGGACATCGAGGGGCTGCAGGACGACGAGGACGTCGAGCTGGGCGTCACGCCGAGCGTCGACTACTGGTACCTCGCGATGAACCAGACGAAGCCGCCGTTCGACAACCGCGACTTCCGCCGCGGCGTCGCGTTCGGCATCGACCGCGACGAGGTCACCGAGGCGGCACGGTTCGGCGCGGCCACCACGAACCAGACGGCGATCCCGGAGCAGAGCCGCTGGTTCCACGAGTACGCCCCGTTCGAGCACGACCCCGACCAGGCGGCCGAGCTCATCGGGGCCAACAGCACCAGCAGCCCGCAGCCCATGGCTCTCATGGTCACCGACGAGTACCCCGAGACGGTCCAGGCCGCCCAGGTCATCCAGGCGCAGCTGGCCGAGGTCGGCGTCGAGATCGGCATCGAGCAGGAGGCGTTCGCCACCTGGCTGGACCGCCAGGCCGCCGGCGACTACGACGCGTTCCTGCTCGGCTGGCTGGGCAACCTGGACCCGTTCGGCTTCTACCACGCCCAGCACGTCTGTGAGGGCACGTCGAACTTCCAGGGCTACTGCAACCCCGAGGTCGACGACCTGCTGAACCAGGCGGCGGCCGAGACCGACCAGGACGCCCGCAAGACGCTCTACGACCAGGCGGCCGAGCTGATCGTCGACGACGTCAGCTACCTGTACCTGTACAACCCCGACGTCGTGCAGGCGTGGGCGCCCGGGTTGGAGGGCTACGAGATCCGCGCGGACAAGGCGATCAACTTCGAGACCGTGAGGCTGCCGGAGTGACGAGGTACGCGCTGCGGCGGCTGGCTCAGTCGGTCGCGGTGCTGCTCGGCGTCAGCGTGCTGGTCTTCGCGATCATGCAGCTGGTGCCGGGCGACCCGATCCGCGCCGCGCTCGGCCAGCAGGCCGACCCGGCGACGTACGAGGCGCTGCGCGAGCGTGCGGGCCTGGACGACCCGGTGCCCCTGCAGTTCGTGACGTGGATCGGCAACGCGGCCGTCGGCGACTTCGGGGTCAGCTTCCGCACCGGCGAGACGGTGCTGTCGCTGATCCTGGAGCGCCTGCCGGCGACGCTGAGCCTCGCCGTCGCGGCGATCATCGTGGCGCTGCTGATCGCGATCCCGCTCGGCACGCTCTCGGCGCTCAACCCGCGCAAGCCGGTCGACTGGTTCGCCAGCCTGTCCAGCCAGGCCGGGCTGAGCGTGCCGGACTTCTGGCTCGGCATCCTGCTCATCCTGGTCTTCGCCGGGACGCTGGGCTGGCTGCCGTCGGCCGGCTACGTCCCGCTGACCGAGGACCCGGTCGAGTGGGCGCGGCACCTGATCCTGCCGGCCATCGCGGCGGGCGTGTCCAGCGGCGCCATCCTCACCCGGTTCGTCCGCTCGTCGGTCCTGGAGTCGCTCGGCCAGGACCACGTGCGGACCGCCCGGGCGAAGGGCATGCGCGCCCGCGACGTGCTGACGTGGCACGTGCTGCGCAACGCGCTGGTCCCGCTGGTGACGGTGGGCGGCGTGCAGCTCGCGTACCTGCTGTCCGGCGTCGTCGTGGTGGAGTACGTGTTCGCCTGGCCGGGGCTCGGGCAACTGGCCTTCCAGGCGGTCGAGTCGCGCGACTACCCGGTGCTGCAGGGCACGGTCCTGCTGTTCGCCGTCATCTTCCTGCTGGTCAACCTGGTCGTGGACCTCGCATACGCACGGCTGGACCCGCGCATCACGTACAGGAGCGCGCGATGAGAGCCGCCGAGACGCTCAAGCTGCTGTTCCGCGGCCCGACGGCGATCGTGGCGGCCGCGGTGCTGGTCGTCCTGATCGTGACGGCGTTCCTCGGCGAGCAGCTGGCCCCGTACAGCGCCACCGCGACCGACGTCAGCAACCGGCTGCAGGGCCCCAGCGGCGACCATTGGTTCGGCACCGACGAGCTGGGCCGCGACGTGCTGTCGCGGGTGATCCTGGGCGCTGAGGTGTCGCTGCGCGTCGGCGCCGTCGCCGTCGGGATCTCGCTGGTCGCGGGCGTGCTGATCGGCCTGCTGGCCGGTTACTACGGCCGCTGGGTCGACGACGTGCTGATGCGGCTGTCGGACGTGCTGTTCGCGTTCCCGGCGATGCTGATGGCGATCGCGGTGCTGGCGATTCTCGGGCCCGGCTCGACGAACGCGATGATCGCCATCGGCATCGTCTACACCCCGATCTTCGCCCGCATCACCCGGGCCAGCGTGCTCAGCGTCCGCGAGGAGGTCTACGTGAAGGCGGCCCGCTCGGCCGGCGCCGGCGACCTGCGCATCATCGGCCGGCACGTGTTGCCGAACGTGACGGCGCCGATCATCGTCCAGACGTCGATCAGCCTGGCGTTCGCGATCCTCTCCGAGGCGGCGCTGAGCTTCGTCGGCCTCGGCACCCAGCCGCCGGACCCGTCGTGGGGCCGCATGCTGGCCGAGGGCCGCGGTTTCGTGGAACAGGCCTGGTGGATGGCGGTCTTCCCGGGCCTGGCGATCTTCGTGACGGTGCTCGCGTTCAACGTGCTGGGCGACGCGCTGCGCGACGTGCTGGACCCGCGGCAACGTCAGGCCATGGCAGGCACGGGGGTGAGCGCATGACGACCCCGCTGCTCGCCGTCGACGACCTGCACGTCGCGTTCCGCACCCGCCGCGGCCCGGCCCGCGTCGTCAACGGCCTCTCGTTCGAGCTGCACCCGGGCCGCACGCTCGCCGTCGTCGGGGAGTCGGGGTCGGGCAAGAGCGTCAGCTCGCTGGCGCTGCTCGGCCTGCTGCCCGGCACCGCCGACGTACGCGGCAGCGCGATCTTCGACGGCGACGAGCTGATCGGCCGCTCCGAGGAGGAGCTGCGCAAGGTCCGCGGCGCCGGCATCGGCGTCGTCTTCCAGGACCCGATGACCTCGCTGAACCCGGTGCTGACGCTCGAGCGGCAGATCGGCGAGGCGCTGCGGGCGCACGAGAAGGTCTCCGACGACGGCGTCCGCTCGCGCGCCGCGGAGCTGCTCACCGAGGTCGGCATCCCCGACGCGTCCGCCCGGCTGCGCGCGTTCCCGCACCAGCTCTCCGGCGGCATGCGCCAGCGGGTGATGATCGCGATCGCGCTGGCCGGCAACCCGAAGGTGCTGATCGCCGACGAGGCCACGACGGCGCTCGACGTCACCGTCCAGGCGCAGATCCTGGAGCTGATCGAGCGGCTGCAGGACGAGCACGGCATGGGCGTCGTCTGGATCACCCACGACCTCGGCGTCGTCGCCGGCATCGCCGACCACGTCGTCGTCATGTACGCCGGCCGCTGCGTCGAGGAGGGCGCCGTCGACGAGCTGTTCGGCCGGCCCGCGCACCCGTACACGCGCGGGCTGCTCGGCGCGCTGCCGGTGGTGGACGACCCGCGTCCGGCGCGCGAGCGGGACGAGCTGGTGACGATGCCCGGACTGCCGCCCGACCCGGTCGCCCTGCCGCCGGGCTGCGCCTTCCACCCGCGCTGCCCGGTCCGCGCCGACGCCCGGTGCGCGACCGAGCCGCCGCCGCTGGCGCCGGTGCCCGGCAGCACCGCCGAGCACCGTGCGGCCACGTTCTACACGGCGGAGGTGGCGCGATGAGCGACGTGCTGGTGCGGGCCAGTGACCTGCGGGTGCACTTCGGCCCGGTGCGCGCCGTCGACGGCGTCGACCTCGAGGTCCGGCGCGGCGAGACGCTGGGGCTGGTGGGCGAGTCCGGCTGCGGCAAGTCGACGCTGGGCAACGCCCTGCTGCGGCTGGTCGAGCCGTCTGACGGGACGGTGGAGTTCGACGGCCTGGACGTGACGGCGGCCGGACGGCGCGAGCTGCGGGCGCTGCGCCGGCGCACCGCGATGATCTTCCAGGACCCGTACGCGTCGCTGGACCCCCGGCGCACCGTCGCCGAGTCGATCGGCGAGCCGCTGGCCATCCACCAGCTGCATCGGGGACGGGCCGCGCGGCGGGCCCGCGTCGGCGAGCTGATGGAGGTCGTCGGGCTGAACCCGGACCACGGCAGCCGCTACCCGCACGAGTTCTCCGGCGGCCAGCGGCAGCGGGTCGGCATCGCCCGGGCGCTGGCCGGCGAGCCGGAGTTCGTCGTGTGCGACGAGCCGATCGCCTCGCTCGACGTGTCCGTGCAGGCGCAGGTGGTGAACCTGCTGGTGCGGCTGCAGCGCGAGTTCGGGCTGACCTACCTGTTCGTCTCGCACGACCTCGCGGCCGTGCGGCAGGTGGCCGACCGCGTCGCCGTCATGTACCTGGGCCGCGTGGTCGAGCTCGGCGCCGGGGCCTCGGTGTCGTCCGCGCCCGCGCACCCGTACACGGAGGCGCTGGTGTCGGCGGTCCCGGTGCCGGAGCCCGGTCGCGAGCGGACGCGGCAGCGCATCGTGCTGCGCGGCGACGTGCCCAGCCCGGCCGACCCGCCGTCGGGCTGCCGGTTCCGGACCCGCTGCCCGAAGGCGTTCGAGCCGTGCCCGGAGCACGACCCCGTCCTGCAGCCGACCGGGCCGGAGCAGGCCGCGGCCTGCCACCTGCACGGCGTCACGGACCGGTGACGGCCGGCGCCGGCTGCGGCGCCTTCGCGGCCGTCCGTCGCCACCAGAACACCCCGGCGACGGCGCCGACCAGCAGCAACAGCCCGGCCGCGACCAGCAACGGCAGCGCCGAGGAGGTGCCGTCACCGGCGGCGAAGTCCCACGGCCGCGTCGGCTCGTCGGCGGTGAACAGCGTCTGCGCGTCCGACCCCTCGGTGGAGACGACGGTCCGGTAGCTCTCGTTGAGGTCGGTCAGCGCCGACACCGTCAGCTCCACGTCGGCGACCGGTGCGGCGCAGTCGAACACCAGCCGCGCGCCCTCGCCCAGCGGGTCGACGGCGTCGACGCGGCCCGCACAGGCGGCGCCGTCCTGCGCGACCGTCAGGTGCTCGAGCAGGTAGTCGGTGACGCCGGGGGAGCGGGCCAGCAGCTCGGCCCCGGTCAGCGCGTCGGCGCCGGGCACGTCGAACGCGCCGACGTGCTCACCCAGCGACACCCAGTCGTCCTCGGCGGCGACCCACTGCAACGTGACCTGGTCGCCGTCGGCGCTGAGGGTGGCGACCAGCGGTGGGCCGAACGGATGGGCGGGCAGCACGTCCGGCAGCCAACCGCACGCCCGTGAACCCGCGGTGAACGGCGGGCGGTCAGCCGGGTGTCAGTTCGCCGATCCTTCGCACGATGGTGTCGTGCAGGAGTTCCGTGGCGCGTGGCTCCAGGCCGATCTCGCCGACCCGGACGGGCCAGCCCGCCGCCCGGGCCGTCAGCCGGGCGAGCATGCGAGAGACCGCCCGCGCGGTGACGCCGAGTCGCTCTCCGGCGTCGACGAGGTGACGGTGGTTCAGGCGGTTGGCCCGGCCGTACAGGTCGAGCGCCATCGGGTCGCGCCAGCTCAGGTACGGCTGCGTCGACACGAGGTCGTAGACCGGTGTCGGCTCCCACGGGCCGTCGAGCGGGCGATGGATGGAGAAGTTCTTGCCGTGCAGGTCGCCGTTGCCGATGAGGTACGAGAACGCGACGAGCTGGAGGAGCCGGACCGTGGCGGCCTGCCGGGAACCGCCGCCCGACTCGCACCGGCCGGCCAGGGCGGCGATGACGTCCTGGGTGCGCAGCCGGTACTTGCTCGCCGGATACACCCCCATGACCTGACACGCGTCCTCCTGCGCGAGCCGCCGTTCCGTCCCGCCGTCGAGCGCGCGGTCGAAGCGGAGGACCACGAGTCCGGAGCGGCCGTGACGGTCGTGGATCAGCCGATGCGCGGGGGTCGTCAGCTCGCAGGCGCGGGCCATGCGGAGGAAGAAGTCCTCGTTCTCGACCAGCCTGGGGTAGTCGCGGTCCGGGGTGAGCTTGAGGATCGCCGGGCCGCTCGTGGTCCACAGCGGGGAGGAGATCATCGCGGCCGACACCTTGGGCTGGACGCCCGGGATGGCGGCTTGGTCATAGGAGAGCGAGTCGGCGCCGACGATGCGGTCGAACACCTCGCGCAGATCGGCCACCCCGGCGGCGTCCAGGTCGAGCGCGGGTGCGGAGTCGCCGAACGGCGTGCCCGGCGGAACGACGCTGACGTCGCCCACGGCGTCGGCGCCCACCGCGAGAAGGAGCGTCAGATGATCGTCCTCGGAGGTGCGGGTGCCCGTGACGACCGCGCGGAGCCGCACGCCCTCGGGCAGCAGCCCGGCGAAGAACGGCGGGACGCTCTCGGCGCTGGAACGGACCTCGGTGGCGGCCTTGGGGATGGTCCACGCGAGCTGCGGGGCCGAGGTGTCGGCGAGGTAGTCGTCGAGGTAGCCGAACACGACGTCGGTGCCGTCGCGGCGCAGGGTGCCCGCCTGCCGGCCGCCCTTGTAGACGACGGCGTCGTCGACGGACCTGAGATCGGTGGGCCTCACAGCGCGTGCCCACCCATGGTCTCGGACCGGGGGATGAGGGCGATCGTGCAGCCCAGGACGTCGGCCACCGCGAGCAGCGAGCCGAGCCGGCTCGACGCGCGGCCGGACTCGAGCGACTGCAGGCTGGATCGGGCGAGGCCGGCGAGGTCGGCGACCTCCTGCTGGGTGAGGCCGAGGGCGAGGCGGCGTTCGTAGATCTCCCTGGCCACGGACGATGCGGCGGCGGCGCGATCGGACTCACGGCGACGTGGGGTCGGCATGATATGCCTCGCATTCCGAGCTCAGCGGTGCTCAGGACGCCACTCTACCAAGGTCGGTCGCGTTATGCACGAGAAGCCGGGCATAAGCGCGGAGGCGAGGCGTGAGGCGAGCGTGAGGGCCGTTATGCCGCTCATTCCGGGCACAAGTCGGGCGGCGGGCGAGTTCGCCCCGGTCATTGGAGGTCCGGTGCCGCCGTCCCGTACACTTGTGAACGGCCCAGTTTCCCTGGGTCAAATTCGCGTGCCCTGAGCACGGTCTTCGTCGTCGGTCCTGACGTCCGCGCATCACGAAGCGGACGGCGGGTGGCGGTAGGCCGGTGGGCACCAGGCGCGGCGGCCGACCACCGTCGCGATGAACCGGAACGACGCATCGGGCGCAAGCGACCGGTGCGAGAGGAGGGGACGAGGCCATGGCCGTCGTCACCATGCGTCAGCTGCTCGAGAGCGGCGTGCACTTCGGGCACCAGACCCGCCGTTGGAACCCGAAGATGAAGCGGTTCATCTTCACCGAGCGCAACGGCATCTACATCATCGACCTGCAGCAGTCGCTGTCCTACATCGACCGCGCCTACGAGTTCGTCAAGGAGACCGTCGCCCACGGCGGCACGGTGCTCTTCGTCGGCACGAAGAAGCAGGCCCAGGAGGCCGTGCGCGAGCAGGCCACCCGCGTCAACATGCCCTACGTCACCGAGCGGTGGCTGGGCGGCATGCTGACCAACTTCCAGACCGTCAACAAGCGGCTGCAGCGGCTCAAGGAGCTCGAGGAGCTCGACTTCGACGACGTCGCCGGCTCGGGTCTGACGAAGAAGGAGCTTCTCATGCGCAAGCGTGAGAAGGACAAGCTCGAGCGCACCCTGGGCGGCGTGCGCAACATGGCCAAGGTGCCCAGCGCGGTGTGGATCGTCGACACCAAGAAGGAGCACCTGGCCGTCGACGAGGCGCGCAAGCTCGGCATCCCGATCGTGGCCATCCTCGACACCAACTGCGACCCCGACGAGGTCGACTTCCCGATCCCGGGCAACGACGACGCCATCCGCGCGGTCAGCCTGCTGACCCGCGTCGTCGCCGACTCCGTCGCCGACGGCCTGCTGGGCCGCTCGGGTCAGCGGGGCGAGGCGGCCGACGGCGCCGAGCTGGCGTCCGACGAGCCGCTGGCCGAGTGGGAGAAGGAGCTGCTCCAGTCGCAGCCCGTCGCCGAGGCGCCGGCCGCCGAGGCGGCTCCGGCTCCCGAGGCCGACGCGGCCGCCGAGGCCCCCGCGGCTGAGGCGCCCGCTGCCGAGGCGCCCGCTGCCGAGGCCCCCGCTGTCGAGGCCCCCGCGGCCGAGGCGCCGGCCGCCGACGAGCCGGCCGCCGAGCCGGTCGCTGACGCGGCTGCCGAGGTCCAGGCCGACGAGCCGGCCACGCAGCAGGCCTGACGATCACCGCGGCCCGGGCGGACGCCCGCCCGGGCCGTCACCAGACCACACCAGCGAACTGATTCAGAGAGAAGTGTGAGGATGCCGAACGTCACTGCGGCCGACGTCAAGCGGCTGCGCGATGCCACCGGTGCGGGCATGATGGACGCCAAGAAGGCGCTCGAAGCGGCCGATGGCGACTTCGACCAGGCCATCGAGGCGCTGCGCATCAAGGGCGCCGCCAAGGCCGCCAAGCGCGCCGCCGAGCGCACCACGGCCAACGGCCTGGTCGCCGCCGAGGGCCCGGCCATGATCGTGCTGGCCTGTGAGACCGACTTCGTCGCGAAGAACGAAGACTTCCAGAAGCTGGCCGCCGACATCGTCGCGGCCGCGGCTCAGGCCAAGCCGGCCGACGTCGACGCGCTGCTGGGCGCCCCGCTGGCCGACGGCCGCAAGGTCGGCGAGGCGGTCGACGCCGCCGCCGTCGTCATGGGCGAGAAGATCGAGATCGGCGCCGTCGCGGTCGTCGAGGGCGAGTACGCCACCTACCTGCACCGCCGCGCCGCCGACCTGCCGTACCAGGTGGGCTCGTACGTCGTGTACACCTCCGACGGCTCCGACGCGGCCCAGCAGGCCGCCCGCGACGCCGCCATGCAGGTCGTCGCGCTGAAGGCCACCTACGCCACCCGCGACGAGGTCCCCGCCGACGTCGTCGAGAACGAGCGGCGCATCGCCGAGGCCACCGCCCGCGAAGAGGGCAAGCCCGAGCAGGCGCTGCCGAAGATCATCGAGGGCCGGGTCAACGGCTTCTTCAAGGAGACCGTGCTGGTCGACCAGCCGTCGGTGAAGGAGTCGAAGAAGTCGGTCGGCGCCGTGCTGGCCGAGGCCGGCGTCACCGTCCAGCGGATCGTCCGCCTCGAGGCCTGACGGCCAGGCGAGCCCAGGACCCGCCCATCTCGACGCACAGGAGGCCGGCACCGTGACGGAGACAGACGGAACCGCACCGGTGCCGGCCTCGGCCGCGCCCGAGGCACCCCCCGAGGCCACGCCCACCCGGGTGCTGCTGAAGCTGTCCGGCGAGGTGTTCGGCGGCGGCGCCGTCGGCGTCGACCCCGAGGTGGTCAAGGGCATCGCCGGGCAGATCGCCGAGGTCGTCGTCAAGGACGGCGTGCAGGTCGCCGTGGTGGTCGGCGGCGGCAACTTCTTCCGCGGCGCGGAGCTGCAGCACCACGGCATGGACCGCGCCCGCGGCGACTACATGGGCATGCTGGGCACGGTGATGAACTGCCTGGCGCTGCAGGACTTCCTCGAGCACCTCGACGTCGACACCCGGGTGCAGACCGCCATCACCATGGGGCAGGTCGCCGAGCCGTATATCCCGCGCCGCGCCGCCCGGCACCTCGAGAAGGGCCGCGTCGTCATCTTCGGCGCCGGCGCCGGCATGCCGTACTTCACCACCGACACCGTCGCGGCCCAGCGCGCGCTGGAGATCGGCTGCGACCGTCTGCTCATGGGCAAGAACGGCGTCGACGGCGTCTACGAGGCCGACCCCCGCAAGGACCCGTCGGCCCGCAAGTACCGCACCATCACCTACGCCGACGTCCTGCGCCAGCGGCTCAACGTCGCCGACCCGGCCGCCTTCAGCCTGTGCATGGACAACCAGCTGCCCATCGTCGTGTTCGGGCTCGGCGAGCCGAACGGCATCGCGCGTGCCATCCGGGGCGAGCGCATCGGTACCTTGGTCGCCTCGAACATCGAGACGGTCGTCGAGGCCTGAACGAGGCGGCAGCGCCCGGGCGGTCCTCTAGGATCGTCGCCACACAGCAAGCGAAGGAGTAGTGGTGATCGACGAGACCCTCCTCGAGGCCGAGGAGAAGATGGAGAAGGCCGTAGTCGTCGGCAAGGATGATTTCGCCACCATCCGCACCGGCCGGGCTCATCCGTCGCTGTTCAACAAGATCGTGGTCGACTACTACGGTGCGCCGACCCCGGTCAGCCAGCTCGCGTCGTTCCACGTGGCCGACGCCCGCATGATCACCGTGCAGCCCTACGACAAGGGCTCGCTCGGGGCCATCGAGCGGGCCATCCGCGACTCCGACCTCGGCGTCAACCCCACCAACGACGGCAACATCTTGCGTGTCGTGCTGCCCGCCCTCACCGAGGAGCGGCGCCGCGAGTACATCAAGCTGGCCCGCGAGAAGGCCGAGGGCGCCCGGGTGTCCATCCGCAGCGTGCGCCGGCACGCCAAGGAGACGCTCGACAAGCTGGCCCGCGACGGCGAGGCCGGCGAGGACGACGTCGCGCGCGCGGAGAAGCAGCTGGAGACGGTGACCAAGACCTACGTCGAGCAGATCGACGACCTGCTCAAGCACAAGGAAGCCGAGCTCCTCGAGGTCTGAGGTGCCGGCGAGTACACACGTGGTGATGACGGACGAAGCGCCGGGCAACAGGTCACGCCGGCACGGGCGGGCCGGGCGCGACCTACGGGCCGCGACACTGGTCGGGCTCGGCCTGGGCGCCGTCGTGCTCAGCACGCTGTTCCTGCTGGAGCAGGCGTTCGCGGGCTTCGTCGTCATCGTCATGGTGGTGGCGGTCTGGGAGCTGGCGACGGCGCTGGGCGGGCGGGCCATCCAGGTCCCGGTCGTCCCGGTGGTGCTGGGCACGGTGCTCATGCTGGTCGGCGCCTACCTCGGCGGCGGCTCGCCGCTGCTGGTGGGCCTCGGGCTGACGGTGGCCGCGGTGTGTGCGTGGCGGCTGGGCGATCCTCGTCCCGGCTACCTGCGCGACGTGTCGGCGGGCATCTTCACCAGCGTCTACGTGCCGTTCCTGGCCGGGTTCGCGATGCTCATGCTGCGTCCCGACGACGGCGCCTGGTGGGTGTTCGCGCTGCTGGTCGTCGTGGTGGCGTCCGACACCGGCGGCCTGCTGGCCGGGGTGCTGGCCGGACGGCACCCGATGGCGCCGAGCGTCAGCCCCAAGAAGTCGTGGGAGGGGTTCGGCGGCTCGCTGCTGCTCGGCGTCGGCGTGGCCGTCCCGGTGGCGGTGTACGCGTTCGACGCGCCCTGGTGGACCGGCGTCGTCCTCGGCGTCACCGGCGTCGTCGGGGCCACGCTGGGCGATCTGGGAGAGTCGCTGATCAAGCGCGACCTCGGCATCAAGGACATGAGCCAGCTGCTGCCCGGCCACGGCGGCCTGATGGACCGCCTCGACTCCCTGCTGCCGACGGCGCCGCTGGTGTGGCTGGTGCTGGAGTACGTCGTCACGGCGTGACAGCGGTCTCGATCGCTGCTGGATGCCTGGCATGGGGCGGCGTTGACGCGAGGGAACACCACGACGGGCGGACGACCCGTGCCCAGGGCCTCGCACACCTGAGTCAGACCCTGGTTGTCGGCGATTCCCAGTGCGAGCTCGGCGACGGTGTTCGCCGTTGCCGGGACGACGGCATGGCAAGCGTAGGGCCGGTCACAGGGCCGAGAGTGCGAGGTACGGAGGCATGGTGGCAGTCTGCCCGCTCGGTGCGGCGACGTGCATCGCCGATCGGCCGGTGGCGCCACCGGCCGATCGGCCCCCTCGACCTCGACATACGTCATCAGCGCACCGAACGTGGGACAATGGTCGCCATCATGCCCAGACCCGGTGAGCTCACGCTCGTTCCCGCCCGGCGTGGCAAGCCGCCCCGCCATCTCGCCGACCTCGACGTCGATGCCCGCCGCCAGGCAGTGGCCGAACTGGGCGAGCAGCCCTTCCGCGCCGACCAGCTCTCGCGGCACTATTTCGCCCGCCACGTCAACGACCCCGCGCAGATGACGGACGTCCCGGCGGCCGTGCGCGACACGCTGGCGGCGTCGATGCTGCCCACGCTCACGACGGCGGTCAAACACCTCGAGACCGACGGCGGCACCACCCGCAAGACGCTGTGGCGGCTCTTCGACGGCGCGCTCGTCGAGAGCGTGCTCATGCGCTACCAGGGCGACCGGCCGCGGGTGACGCTGTGCGTGTCGAGCCAGGCCGGCTGCGGCATGAGCTGCCCGTTCTGCGCCACCGGACAGCAGGGGCTGACCCGGAACATGTCGGCGGCCGAGATCGTCGAACAGGTCGTGGCAGCCGAACGCATGCTGGCCGACGGAGAGATCGCCGGG
Organism: Jiangella alba; assembly: GCF_900106035.1. Lineage (GTDB taxonomy): Bacteria > Actinomycetota > Actinomycetes > Jiangellales > Jiangellaceae > Jiangella > Jiangella alba. The sequence continues at coordinate 23,607 of NZ_FNUC01000001.1, read as the reverse complement.
GGAACCGGACGGGTCACCAACGTCGTCTTCATGGGCATGGGCGAGCCGCTGGCCAACTACAAGGCCGTCGTCACCGCCGTGCGCCGCATGACCGACCCCGCGCCGTCGGGGCTGGGCATCGGCCGGCGCGGGGTGACGGTGTCGACCGTCGGGCTGGTGCCGGCCATCGACAAGCTGGCCGCCGAGAACCTCGGCGTCCGGCTGGCGCTGTCGCTGCACGCGCCCGACGACGAGTTGCGCGACGAGCTGGTGCCGGTGAACACGCGCTGGAAGGTCGGCGAGGCGCTCGACGCCGCGCGCGCCTACTTCGAGAAGACCGGGCGGCGGGTGTCCATCGAGTACGCGTTGATCCGCGAGATCAACGATCACGCGTGGCGCGGTGACCTGCTCGGGAAGCTGCTGAACGAGCGCGGCCGCGGCTGGGTGCACGTCAACCCCATCCCGCTGAACCCGACCCCCGGCTCGAAGTGGACCGCGTCGAAGCCGGAGGACGAGGCGGCGTTCGTCGCCGCGCTGGAGGAACGGGGTGTTCCGGTGACCATCAGGGACACCCGGGGGAGCGACATCGACGGGGCATGTGGTCAGTTGGCTACCGTTGGTGATTAGTATGCATTGCGCTTTGCTCGGCCGGTCTCGGGGGATATCGGCTTCGCGAGTGGTGAGCTGGCTGGACTCGCCGCCCGCGGAATCGCCCGAAGCCGGCCGTTCTGTGTTCGGGAGGAGAGTGACACCTGGTGGCCGTCAGTCGCGAGCCTGAGTTCCGTACCACTCGTATGCGTGAGGGCTATGACCTTGACGTCGTCGACGACTTCGTCGATCTGGTGATCGACGCGCTCGATGGCCGGCCCGCGGGGCGCAGCGTGACGCCGGAACAGATCGAGGCCGAGGAGTTCAAGGTCGTCCGCATGCGCGAGGGCTACGTCATGGACGACGTCGACGACTGGCTCGACGCCGCCGCGTCCGAGCTGCGCACGCGTCGCAAGGCGGCCGCGCAGCAGTCGCAGCAGCACCAGCAGGTGCCGGCGAACGCGTACTCGCAGGGCGGGGGGCTCCCGCCGGGCACGCCCGGCCTGCCCGCGGGCGCGCCGTCCATGGGCGCGCCGGCCGCGCCTCCGGTGGCGCAGCCGCCCGCCGCGCCGCCGGTCATGCCGCCGCCCGCCGCCGCCGGCTACGGCCAGCCGCCCACGCCGGCCGGCCCGCCGTCGAACCCGTCCTACCCGGCGGGGTACTACGACACCTCGCACGGCACCAGCCAGTACGACACCCAGGCGTACGACCCGCTGACCGACTCCGCGGTGAGCGAGCTCGACCCCGTGCTGCGCGCGCTCGACCCGTCCTACGGCCAGTCGCCCCCGCCGGCGGCCGCGCCGCAGCCGCAGGAGCAGTACCAGCGGGCGCCCGAGCCGGCCCCCGAAGACTCCTCGCTGGCGCCGTCCAGCACGCCGTCCACCGGCCTGCACCACATCGAGATCTGGGTCCGCGACCTCGACGCCGCCACCCGCTCGTTCGGCTGGCTGTTCGAGCGGCTGGGCTGGACGCTGTTCCAGGCGTGGGAGAACGGCCGGTCCTGGCAGGCGCCGGGCGGCGGCCCGTACGTCGTCATCGAGTGCTCGCCCGACCTCAGCTGGGTCGCCTACGACCGCAAGGCCCCGGGCCTGAACCACCTGGCGCTGGCGGTGCCGGAACAGTGGATGGTCGACCGCATCGTGTCCGAGGCGCCGGCCTACGGCTGGCACCTCATGTTCGCCGACCGTCACCCGCACGCCGGTGGCCCGCACCACTACGCGGCCTACATGGAGAACGACGACGGCTACGAGGTCGAGGTCGTCGCACCCTGACGGAAACGATGCCGGGGCCTGGTGGCCCCGGCATCGCTGTCTCGTCCCTAGCGGCCGAGGTAGGCGCCGCCGTTGACGTGCAGGATCTGGCCGGTGACGTGCCCGGCGGCAGGCGCCGCGAGGTACTGGACGGCGGCCGCGACGTCCTCGGTGGTGCCCTCGCGCTTGGTCATGGTGTCGCCGACCAGGCGCTCGCGGCGGGCGTCGGTGAGGCGGCCGCGGAAGAACTCCGTCCCGACGGTGAGGCCCGGCGCGACGACGTTCGCCGTCAGGCCTCGCGGCCCGATCTCGGCCGCCAGCGACGCCGTCCACGCCTCGATCGCCGCCTTGGCCGCGCCGTAGTCGCCGCCGCCGCGCCGGGCCGCGATCGAGCCGATGGTGACGATGCGCCCGCCGGACGGCATCCGTGGCAGCAGCGCGGTCGTCACGAGCACGGCGGTCAGCACGTTGGCGTCGAAGTTGGCCCGCCAGGCCGCGGCCTCGGCGGCGAGGTCGCCGGGCTCGGGCGCCGGGTGGTCCATGCCGGTGTTGCCGCCGGCGGCGTTGACCAGGACGTCGATCGTGGCCGGCAACCGGTGCAGGGCCTCGGTGACGGCGGCCGGGTCGGACGCGTCGAAGTCGACGGCGCTGACCTTCCCGCCGAGCTCGGCGACCGTCTCGTCCAGCTTCGACCGCCGCCGCCCGGTGACCACGACGGAGTCGCCGGCGGCCGCGAAGCCCGCGGCCACGGCCCGTCCGATGCCGGTGCCGCCGCCCGTGACGATGATCGTGCGTGCAGTCATCGAAGAACTCCTTTAGTGCTAAAGTATCTGGCGATGACAGCGTACCCCGAACCACGCGACGACGGCTCCGACCGCATCCAGGCGGCCTGGCGGCGCGAGCTGCCCGGCGTGCCCGTCGAGTCGATCGGCGTCATCACGCGCATCTGGCGGGCGGGTCAGCTGCTCGCCGACGACCGCCGCCGCACGCTCGAGCGCCTGGGCATCGACAACCCGACGCTCGACCTGCTCAGCACGCTGCGCCGCAGCGGCGCACCGTACCGGCTGACGCCCGGGCAGATCGCCGCGCGCAGCTTCGTCACCGCCGGCGCCGTGTCGCAGCGCATCGCGCGCGCCGAGGCGGCCGGGCTGGTGCGGCGCGAGCGGTCCGCGGCGGACGGGCGCTCGGCGGTCGTCGTCCTCACCGACGAGGGGCGGGCGCTGAACGAGCGGGTCGTCGCCGACCTGCTGCGGCACGAGGAAACCCTGCTCGACGGCCTCGACGACGCTCAGCGCGCGGCGCTGGCGGAACTGCTCAAGACGCTGCTGGACGATCTGACCCGCCGGTTCGGCGCGGAGGACCGTCCGCCGCGCGACGGGGGAGACCAGCTACCGTAGCCCCCTATGAAGGTGCTGATCTCGGCCGACATGGAAGGGGCCACCGGCGTCACCTGGCCGGCCGACGTCGAGCCGGGGACGGAGCAGTGGCAGCGCTGCCGGGCGATGTTCACGTCCGACGTCAACGGCGCCATCGCCGGCCTGTTCGACGGCGGCGCCGACGAGGTGCTGGTCAACGAGGCGCACGCGACCATGCGCAACCTCCTGCTCGAGCAGCTGGACGAGCGCGCCACCATGATCACCGGGCGGCACAAGGCGCTGACGATGGTCGAGGGCATCCAGTCCGGCGACGTCGACGGCGTCGTCTTCCTGGGCTACCACGCGGGCGCCGGCGCCGAGGGCGTCCTGGCGCACACCTACCTCCCCAACTCCATCACCGGGGTCTGGGTCGACGGCGACCCCGCCAGCGAGGGCCGGCTGAACGCGCTGGTCGCGGCCGAGTACGGCACGCCGGTCATCCTCGTCACCGGCGACGACCGCGCCTGCGCCGACGCACTCACGTACGCGCCGCGGGCCCGCACCGCCGCCGTCAAGGACTACGTGTCGCGCTACGCGGCCCGCTGCCGCCCGCCGGCGCGCACGTTCGAGGACATCCGCGCCGAGGCGAAGGCGGCCGCCGGGCTCGCCGTCCGGCACGATCCGGCCACGGACCGCGGGCCGTACACCGTCGAGATCGAGGTCGACGCCACGCAGCTGGCCGACTTCGCCGGTATGGTCCCGACGGTGGAACGCGTCGCCGAGCGCCGGGTGCGCTACACCGCCGCCACCGCGCACGACCTCATCCGCTGCTTCAAGACGGTCACGACCCTGATCTCCAACGGCATCGAGAACCACTATGGCTGAGCCCGACGTCCTGACCCTCGCCGCCGACCTCATCCGCATCGACACCACCAACCCGGGCGACGGCACCGGCCGCGAGCGGCCCGCCGCCGAGTACGTCGCCGAGAAGCTGGGCGAGGCGGGCATCGACGCCACGCTGATCGAGTCGGCGCCCAACCGCGCCAACGTCGTCGCCCGCATCGAGGGCAGCGACCCCGGCCGCGACCCGATCCTCGTGCACGGTCACCTCGACGTCGTCCCGGCCGAGGCCGCCGACTGGTCGGTGCACCCGTTCTCCGGCGAGGTCCGCGACGGCATGCTTTGGGGCCGCGGCGCCATCGACATGAAGGGCATGGACGCGATGATGCTCGCCGTCGCGCGGGCCTGGGCGCGCGAGGGCCGCCGGCCGGCCCGCGACGTCGTCCTCGCGTTCACCGCCGACGAGGAGGCCAGCGCCGCGCACGGCTCGACCTGGCTGGTCACCAAGCACGCCGAGCTGTTCGAGGGCGTCACCGAGGGCATCAGCGAGTCCGGCGGGTACACCTTCCACGCCGAGGGCAAGCGGCTGTACCCCGTCTCCGCCGGCGAGCGCGGCACCGCCTGGCTGCGGCTGACGGCGCGCGGCCGGGCCGGGCACGGGTCGCGCGTCAACAGCGACAACGCGGTGGCCGCGCTGGCGGGTGCGGTGCACCGGCTGGCCGAGTACGAGTGGCCGGTGCGGCTGACGCCGACGGTGCGCGCGTCGCTGGAGTCCATCGGGGCGGCCCTGGGCGTGCCGGTCGACCTCTCCGACGTCGCCGGCACGGTCGCGCGGTTCGGCGAGGCGCGCGATCTGGTCGAGGCCGTCCTGCGCAACAGCACCAACCCGACGGTGCTGAGCGCCGGCTACAAGGTGAACGTCATCCCCGAGACCGCGACGGCGCTGGTCGACGGCCGCGTCGTGCCCGAGGCCCGCGACGAGTTCGAGGCCACCGTCACGTCGCTGACCGGGCCCGGCGTGAACTGGGAGTACGAACACTCCGAGGTCGCGCTGTCCGCCGACCCCGCGTCGCCGACGTTCGCCGCCATGGCCGCCGCGCTGCTGGCCGAGGACCCGGGCGCGCACGTCGTCCCCGTCTGCATGGCCGGCGGCACCGACGCGAAGCAGTTCTCCCGGCTCGGCATCACCGGCTACGGCTTCTCGCCGCTGCGGCTGCCGCCCGACCTCGACTACTCGGCCCTGTTCCACGGCGTCGACGAGCGCGTGCCCGTCGACGCGTTGGAGTTCGGCGTCCGGGTACTGGACCGATTCCTGACCACCTGACCTCGTCTTTTCGCTGGGAGAGTTCGTGCCCGAGACCGCACCGTACGGGAGCTGGCCGTCGCCGGTGACCGCCGAGATCGTCGCCGAGAACGACGGCCGGCCCGGCTGGGTGAGCTACGCCGGCGACGCGCTGTGGTGGACGCGGCCGCAGCCGACGGAGGGCGGACGGGTCGCGCTGCTGCGGCTGCCGCAGGACGCGGACGAGCCCGAGGTGGTGCTGCCGGAGCCGTGGAACGTGCGCACCCGCGTGCACGAGTACGGCGGGCTGGCGTACGTGGCGCTCGCCGACGGGTCCGCCGTGTTCGCCGAGTACTCCGACCAGCGGCTGTACCGGTTCGTGCCGGGCTCCGGCGCCGCCCCCGTGCCGCTGACGCCGGAGCCGTCCATCCCGTCCGGGCTGCGCTACGCCGAGCCGGTGCCGTCGCCGTCGGGGACCGAGGTGTGGTGCGTGCGCGAGGAGCACACCGGGCCGGGGCCGTCGGACCTGCGGCGGGCGCTGGTGGCGGTGCCGCTGGACGGGTCCGGCGACGTGCGGGTGCTGGTCGAGGACACCCGGTTCCTCACCTGCCCGCGGCCGTCGCCTGACGGCGGGCGGCTGGCGTGGATCGGGTGGGACCACCCGAACATGCCGTGGGACGGCACGGTCGTGCGGGTCGCGCCGGTGGCGCCGGACGGGTCCGTGGGCGCGCCCGTGACCGTCGCCGGCGGTGAGTCCGAGTCGATCCCGCAGATCGAGTGGGAGACGTCCGACGCGCTGATCGCCGCGACCGACCGGACCGGCTGGTGGAACCTGCACCGCGTCCGGGTCGACGTCGAGGGGGCCGAGCCCGAGCAGCTGTGCGAACGGGCCGAGGAGTTCTCCGGGCCGCTGTGGCAGCTGGGGCTGCGCTGGTTCGTGCCGATCGGCGAGGGTGAGGTCGCGGTGATCCGCGGCCGGGCGTCGGCGCGGCTGAACCTGCTCGACACCACGACCGGCCTGCTCTACGACCTGCTCGAGGACGCGCACACCGAGTGGGCGCCGACGCTCGCGGTCTCCGGGCGCACCGTCTACGGCGTCGCGGCCTCGCCGGTGTCGCCGTACGAGGTGGTGCAGGCGTCCGTCGGCGCGGTGTCGCCGGTGTCGCAGTCGACGCTGTCCGTGCCGGTGACGTCGCTGCCGCAGCCGCAGCCGCGGACGTTCGCCGGGCCGGGCGGGCGCGACGTCCACGCCATCGTGTACCCGCCGTCGGGGTCGCGGTTCGGCGGGGTCGGCGGGGAGAAGCCGCCGTACGTCGTGTTCGTGCACGGCGGGCCGACCGGCCGCGAGCCGATGGTGCACGACCTCGAGGTCGCCTACTTCACCAGCCGCGGCCTGGGCGTCGTCGAGGTCAACTACGGCGGGTCGACCGGGTTCGGCCGCGAGTACCGCGACCGGCTGCGCGAGCAGTGGGGCATCGTCGACGTCGAGGACTGCGTGGCGACGGCGAAGGCGCTGGTCGACGAGGGCTTCGCGGACGGCGCCCGGCTGGCGATCAGGGGCGGGTCGGCCGGCGGCTGGACCGCGGCGGCGGCACTGGCGTTCACCGACGTGTTCGCCTGCGCGACCATCATGTACCCGGTGCTGGACCTCGTGGCGTTCCGCACCGGTGAGACGCACGATTTCGAGTCGCAGTACCTGGAGGGCCTGGTCGGGCATTGGCCGGAGACGGAGGAGCGGTACCGCGAGCGGTCGCCGATCAACGTCCCGGAGAAGTTCACGGTCCCGTTCCTGCTGCTCCAAGGGTTGGAGGACGAGGTCTGCCCGCCCGGCCCCACGGCACGGTTCGCGGAGCGGGTGGCAGAGCTCGGGGTGGAGCACGAGTACATCGCCTTCGAGGGGGAACAACACGGCTTCCGACGCAAGGAGACGATCGTGACCGCACTGGAGAAGGAACTCGCGCTGTACGCCAGGGTCTTCGGGTTCACCGCCTCGTGACCGGGCGGCCGTCGATGGTGCCGGTGGGTCCGTCCGTGGTGCCGCTGCGCCGGCCCCGCCGCCTGGTCGAGGGCGACCGCGTCGCCGTCGTCGCACCGGCCGGTCCGGTGCCCAAGGACCGCCTGGACGCCGGCTGCGCGATCCTGCGCTCCTGGGGCCTGGACGTCGTCGTCATGCCGCACGTGCTGTCCGTCCACCCCTCGTTCGAGTACCTCGCCGGCACCGACGCCGAGCGCGCCGCCGATCTGCAGGAGGCCTGGTGCTCGCCGGACTTCGCGGCCGTGCTGTGCGCGCGCGGCGGGTACGGGGTGCAGCGGGTGTCCTCGCTGCTCGACTGGGGCGCGATGGCCGCGGCCGCGCCCAAGGCGTTCGTCGGCTACAGCGACATCACCGCGCTGCACTCGGCCTTCGCCCGCCTCCTGGGCGTCGCGACGCTGCACGGGCCGATGATCGCGGCCGAGGCGTTCGTCACGTCGGGCTCCACCGCAGACGGGCTGCGGTCGATGCTGTTCGGCGGCGAGGCCGGGACGGTGCTGACGTCGCCGTCCGCCCGGGCCCTGGTCCCCGGCGTCGCCTCAGGCGTCACCGTCGGCGGGTGCCTGGCGCTGATCGCCGCCGAGCTCGGGACGCCGACCGGGCTGCCGTCGGCCGCCGGGGCGCTGGTCCTGCTGGAGGACGTGGGGGAGAAGGCGTACCGGCTGGACGGGTTCCTCACGCATCTGCTGCGGTCCGGCTGGCTGACCGGCGCGGCCGGGATCGCCCTCGGGTCCTGGCACGACTGCGAGCCGGTGGAGCACCTGATGCTTGACCGGCTGGGCGGCCTCGGCGTCCCCGTGCTCACCGATCTCGGCTTCGGCCACGGCCCGTCGTCGATCACCGTTCCGCTGGGGGTGCCGGCGACGCTGGACGCCGAGGCGGGGACGCTGACGCTGGACGCGGCGGCGCTGTCGTAGCACGTATGTAGCACCAGCGCCGGTGGCCGACCTGATTCCCCACCAGCCGGGAGCACCCGCCCGTACCTGGCCGACCCTCGGCGAGGTGCAGGAGGCGTTCCGCCGGTTGCCGCCGATCGACGCCGAGCGGTGGGCGGCCGAGCGCCGGGCCGACGACGAGATCTTCGGGCCGGACGATCCGCTGACCGACGAGTGGGAGCGGGCCAAGCGGCGGTGACCTCCCGCGTCATGCTCGACACCTCGGTCGTGATCGACTTCGGTTCGCTCGACCTCGGGGCCTACGCTTCCGCACCTGCCGCGCTGAGCACCGTCACCATCGCCGAGCTGTCCTACGGTCTCGACGTCGACGATCCGGTCGAGCGGCTGGCCCGGAGCCGTCGGCTGGAACGGGCGCAACTCGCGACCGCGGCGCCTCGATCTGCAGATCGCCGCGACCGCCGCCGTGCACGAGCTGCCCCTGCTGACCCGCAACCCCGCCGACTTCGCCGACGTCGTCCGGCTGCTCGAGGTCGTCGAGATCTGAGGCGCTCGCGGGCCGCGGCCGCTATCGTCGCGTCCTGTGAGCGCGTTGCTCTGGGGCCTGCTGGCCAGCTCGTCGCTGATCATCGGTGCGCTGATCGTCATGGCGCGCCCGCTGCCGCAGCGGGTGGTGGCGCTGATCATGGCGTTCGGCGCCGGTGTGCTCATCAGCGCCGTCGCGTACGACCTCGTCCAGGACGCGTTCGAGCAGAGCAACGGCCGGGTGCTGCTCGCCGGCCTGGCCGCCGGCGCCGTCACGTTCTACGTCGGCGACCTGCTGATCGACCGTCTCGGTGGCGCGGACCGGAAGCGCTCGACCGGCGTGCAGGCCGGTGGCGCGGGCGCGGCGATCGCGTTCGGCACCGTCCTCGACGGCATCCCGGAGTCCGTGGTGCTCGGCACGACGCTGGCCGGTGGCGGCGGCGTCAGCGTGGCGATGCTGGCCGCGGTGTTCGTGTCGAACCTGCCCGAGGCGATGTCCGCGTCGGTCGGCCTGCTGAAGTCCGGCACGTCCCGCCGCTCCGTCCTGCTGCTGTGGGTGGGCACCACCGCCATCGCCGGCGTGGCGTCATGGGCCGGCTGGTACTTCGTCGGCTCGTCGGGCGGCGGCACGGTGGCGCTGGTGCAGGCGTTCGCGGCGGGCGCCCTGCTGACCATGCTGACCGACACGATGGTCCCCGAAGCCTACGAATTCGGCGGCCCGTCGACGGGGTTGGTGACGGTGCTCGGGTTCAGCGTGGCGTTCGGGCTGAGCACCCTCGCATGAACGTCAGCGCGGCCGCCCGTGGAGCAGCGGATTCCCGACCTCGAGGTGGCGCAGGACCTCGTTGACGTCGGTGGAGCCGGCGAGGCCGAAGTCGCGCGCTTCGATGACCACGCGGTCGGCGCAGACGTCGATGGTGAGGCCGCGGTTGATGTCCCGCGTGACGACCTCGCTGATGCCGCTGGTGTTCTCACCTCGGGCGTCCCATTCGACGTGCATGGCGCCGGTGTTGACGGCGAGGAACCCGTCCGGGTGGCCGCCGGGGACGCGGCGCCGGACGGCCCAGTCGCCGAGCTCGAACGGGTAGTGGGTGTGGCCGGTCAGGAAGATCACGTTCGGGTGGTCGCCGAATAGCGCGGTCAGCTCGTCGTTGCGGTCGTACGACTCGTGGTACCAGGGGATCCACGACGCGGAGACGGTGTCGCCCAGCGGGAAGTGGGCCATGACGAGCACCTGCTTCTTCCGCGCGGCCCAGTGGTCGAGCCGCCGGTCCAGCCACTCGACCTGCTCGTCGGACATCCCGACCTCGGGCGGACGGGGGAACTCCTGCCCGATCACCAGCACCGGCACCGAGCCGCCGCGCCCGGTGAGGACGTACTCGCCGTACACCTCGTCGCGGCCGGCGAAGTCGAGGAACCGGTCGCGTAGCGTCTCCCACGACTCGGCCGCGTAGCTCTCGTGGTTCCCGATCGCCGCCACCAGCTGCTCCGGCATGATCCCGTCGGCCGTGGCCCCGGCCACGACGTCGTCGATCTGGCGCCATTCGGCGGTGGTCCCGGTCGGGACGATGTCGCCGGCGATCAGCAGCCCCGCGGCGTCGGGGCGGACGGCGTCGAGGTCGCGCAGGCCGTGGGCGAAGTCGCCCGGGTGACCCTGGATGTCGCTGACCACCCAGAGCGACGTGGCCGCGTTCAGCGACGGCGTGGGCGTGGCCGTCGTGCGGACCGAGACGCTGTCGATCGCCCAGTACCAGGAGTTGCGCGGCGCGTCGAGACGCCACCGGAAGACGGCCTGCCGCGCGCCGGAGGGCACGCTGAAGCGCAGCGCCTCGGTGCTGTTCGCGAGGTCGCCGTCGTAGTCGTTCGTGGTGTTGGTGGCGTCGTAGCGCAGCAGCGTGGTCTCCTCGCCGCTGCCGTCGAACTCGACGGTGACGGTGGCGGACTGGCCGGTCCACGGCCGCAGGTGCGAATCGAAGGTGAGCTCCAGCTCGGCGTGCCCGAACACCCGGACCGGCCGCGAGACCAGCGTGGTGTCGAACCGTTCGGCGGCGCCGGGGGCGTCGTCGTACTCGTCGGAGTCGGCGACGGCGATGACGTCGTCCGCGCGGCCGAACCGGAACCGCAGCTGGTCCTCGGCCGCCGTCCAGTACTCGCGCGTGGTGAACGACCAGCCGCGCCAGTCGTCGACGCCGCCGGCCTCCATCTCGGGCGCGACCTCGACGGCCCAGCCGCGGGGCGGCTCGTGCGTGTAGCCGTCGCCGGCGACCGCGCCGGACAGGCCGTTGAAGCTCTCGCGCCACAGGATCTGCCGGCCCAGGCGCGACTCCTCGGCGACCGCCGTCGTCTCCATGACCGCCAGCGGGGCGGCCACCGCGGCGCTCATCAGGGCCGCCGTCACAGCTGCGCGTCTGCGCGCTCGGATCGTCATGGCCGGACGGTAGGCGGCCCAGGTGACCACCGGCCGGGGAGTGGGCGACGAGGAGATGACGAGCGGCCGTCATGCCCGTTGTGAAAACTTGCCCACTGAGAAGATTTGCGTGATGTGCAAGAAGTCAGTTAGTGTCATCTTGCGGACGGGGCAGGCTGGTAGTTGCAGTCTCACATCGGAGTGGGTCGCGGCACACATCGCTCTCAGGCTGTTCACAGGTTTGCCGTGGTGTTCTGACGTCGCTCTTCTCACACGCTTGGAGTCTTTGGTGGCGACATTCCTCTACCGGCTCGGCCGGTTCTCCTATCGGCGCCGCGGGGTGGTGCTGGCCATCTGGCTCGGCCTCGTCGCGCTCTTCGGGGTGGGCGCCTCGACGCTGTCCGGGCCCACGTCCGACACGTTCTCCATCCCCGGCACCGAGTCCCAGGAGGCGTTCGACCTCCTCGAGGAGCGGTTCCCCGGCGGCAACACCGACGGCGCCACGGCGCGCGTCGTGTTCGCCGCGCCCGAGGGCCAGACCCTCGACGACCCCGCCAACCAGGCCGCCGTCGGCGACGTCCTGGCCGAGCTCCAGGCGGCGCCGCAGGTCGCCGACGTGCCCGACCCGTTCGAGATCGGCACCGTGTCCGAGGACGGCACCATCGCGTTCTCGCAGGTCACCTACGCCGTTCCGTTCTTCGACCTCACCGACGAGGCGCGCGAGGCGCTCACCGAGGCCGCCGAGGGCGGTCGCGACGCCGGCCTGACGGTCGAGCTCGGCGGCGAGGCGGCCATGAGCGACGAAGAGCCGGCCGGCACTGAGATCATCGGCATCGGCGTCGCCGCCGTGGTGCTGATCCTCACGTTCGGCTCGCTCATCGCCGCCGGCCTGCCGCTGATCACCGCCATCCTCGGCATCGTCATCGGCATCTCCGCCATCACAGCGGCCAGCGGGTTCATGGACATCGGGTCCAGCACTCCCACGCTGGCGCTCATGCTCGGCCTGGCCGTGGGCATCGACTACGCGCTGTTCATCGTGTCGCGCTTCCGGCACGAGCTGGCCGTGGGCCGCGACGGCGAGGAGGCCGCCGGTCGCGCCGTCGGCACGGCCGGGTCCGCGGTCGTGTTCGCCGGGCTCACCGTCATGATCGCGCTGGCCGGCCTGTTCGTCGTCAACATCCCGATGCTGACGGAGATGGGCCTCGCCGCGGCGCTCACCGTGGGCGTCGCCGTCATCATCGCGCTCAGCCTGCTGCCCGCCCTGCTCGGCTTCGCCAAGCACCGGGTGCTGGGCGGAAAGATCCCCGGCCTGCGCCGCATCCGCGAGCGGGCCACCGACGACGACAGCTTGCCCACCCTGGGCCGGCGCTGGGTGAACCTGGTCACGCGACGGCCGGTCGCCGTGCTCACCATCGCCGTCGTGGGCATGCTGGCGCTGGCGGCGCCGCTGCTCGACCTCCGGCTCGGGCTACCCGACGAAGGCAGCTCGTCGCCCGACAGCACGCAGCGCAAGGCCTACGATCTCACCGTCGAGGGCTTCGGCCCCGGCTTCAACGGCCCGCTCATGGTGGTCGTCGACGCGTCCGGCAGCCCCGACGCGCAGGCCGCCGCCGACTCCGTCGCAGCCTCGCTCGAGAGCTTCGACGGCATCGCCACGGTCACGCAGCCCGTGCCCAACGAGGCCGGCGACACCGCCATCATCAACGTCGTGCCCGAGTTCGGCCCGGGCAGCGCCGAGACCGAGGATCTCGTCGGCGACATCCGCGACCAGATCGGCGCCGTCGGCGAGGAGTCCGGGGCGGACGTGACAGTCACCGGCACCACGGCCATCAACATCGACTTCTCCGAGCGCATGACCGAGGCGCTGCTGCCGTACCTGGCGCTCGTGGTCGGGTTGTCGTTCGTGCTGCTCATGCTGGTGTTCCGGTCGGTGCTGGTGCCGCTGAAGGCCGCGCTGGGCTTCCTGCTCACCATGGGCGCCACGTTCGGCGCCATCGTCGCGGTTTTCCAGTGGGGCTGGTTCAACGGCCTGCTGGGCATCGAGCAGACCGGGCCGATCATCAGCATGCTGCCGATCTTCCTCATCGGCGTCGTGTTCGGCCTGGCCATGGACTACCAGGTGTTCCTGGTGACGCGCATGCGTGAAGAGCACGTGCACGGCGCGGCGCCGAAGGAGTCGGTGGTCATCGGCTTCCAGCACGGCGCCAGGGTGGTCTCGGCCGCCGCGCTCATCATGATCAGCGTGTTCGCCGCGTTCATCTTCGGTGGCGAGGACGTCATCATGCAGGTCGGCCTCGCGCTGGCGGCCGCAGTCGCGTTCGACGCGTTCGTCGTCCGCATGACCATCGTGCCGGCGGTCATGACGCTGCTGGGCAGCCGGGCCTGGTTCCTGCCGCGCTGGCTGGACCGCCTGCTCCCCAACGTCGACGTCGAGGGCGAGAAGCTGGCCCGCCAGCTCCGGGAGGAGCCCGAGCCGCAGCTGGAAGCGGCGCAACGCTAGACCCCCCGGTGAAAAGAGGACGGGCGGCCGGACGGAGAGGTCCCGGCCGCCCGTCCGCCTGTCCGGCGCGGGGTGTGGTGCGGGGGAGGTGACTTGACGGCCACCTGTTGGCGCCCAGGTCACCACCCCGGATCAGACCTCGGCCGGACCCGGCTGGTCTGCAACTTTTCTTTCTCAGAACTTTTGCGGTCTCTGCAATTTTTCGGTAAACTATTTGACATGACAGCCGAAGTGGGTCTGCGTGAGCGCAAGAAGGCGGCCACCCGCGCCGCCCTCGCCGGCGCCGCCAACCGGCTCGCCGTCGAGCTGGGGGTCGAGCACGTCACCGTCGAGGCCATCGCGGCCGCCGCCGACGTGTCGCCGCGGACGTTCCACAACTACTTCTCCAGCCGCGAAGAGGCCATTGTGGCCTCGATCATCGACTGGGCCGAGCGACTCACCGACGAGATCGAGGCGCGGCCGGCCGACGAGCCGATCTGGGACAGCCTGCTGGCGGTGTTCCTGGGGTCGGTCGAGGACGGCGCCGCCGCGCACGCCCGCATGATGGCGCAGATCGAGATGGTGCTGGCCCATCCGTCGGTCATCGCGAACCAGCTGGCCGCGCTCGACACCATGCGCCGCCGGTTCGCCGAGGTCGTCGCCGTCCGCACCGGCACCGACACCTCCCGCGACCTCTACCCGCACCTCATCGCGGGCGGCGCCGGGCTCGCCTTCAAGACGGCCGTCGACATCTGGGCCGCGGGGCCGCCCGAGCGGTCCCTGCACGAACTGGTCGCCGACGGGTTCGCGCAGATCAGGAACGGGCTGCCGCAGCCGGGTCGGTGACGGTCAGGGCGTAATGACAGGCCACCTGGGTGGCCGTCCCGCCGGCCAGGACGCCGGGGTCCGTGCCGCGGCAGGCGTCGTCGACGGCGGCGGCCGCCGCGGCGCCCGAGGCGAGCACCGGGCAGCGCAGGTGGAACCGGCAGCCGGACGGGATCCGGGTCGGGTCGGGCGGCTCGCCCTGCAGCACGACGGGTGACCCCGGCGCGTCCGGCAGCACCGACAGCAGCGCCTGCGTGTACGGGTGCTCCGGCGCGGTCAGGATCTTCTCCACCGGCCCGGTCTCGACGATCCGGCCCAGGTACATGACGGCGACCCGGTCGGCGATGTTCCACGCCAGCCCGAGGTCGTGGGTGACGACGAGCGCGGCCAGCCCCAGCTCGTCGCGCAGCCGCAGCAGCAGCGCCAGGATCTCGCCGCGCACCGACGCGTCGAGGGAGGCGACCGGCTCGTCGGCGACGATCACGTTCGGGTCCAGCACCAGCGCGCCGGCGATGACGACGCGCTGCCGCTGCCCGCCGGACAGCTCGTGCGGGAAGCGCAGGAAGAACCGCTCCGGCGGTCGCAGCCCGGCCCGCGACAGCGCGTCCGCCACCCGCTCCCGCTCGTTCGGCACGTCGCCGTGGATGCGCAGGCCTTCGGCGACGGCGTCGTACACGGTGTGCCGCGGGTTCAGCGAGCCGCTCGGGTCCTGCAGGACGAGCTGGACGTCGCGGCGGAACGCCTTGAGCGCCTTCGATGCGTAGGCCAGGGGAGTGCCGCGGTGCAGCACCCGGCCGGACGTCGGCTTCTCCAGCCCGAGCAGCGTCCGCGCCAGCGTCGTCTTCCCGCACCCGGACTCGCCGACCAGCGCGACGATCTCACCGGGCGCGATGTCGAGGTTGACGCCGTCGACGGCGCGGGCCCGGCCGCCGCCGCGGCGGGCCTCGAACTCGACGTGGACGTCTTCGGCGGCCAGGATCGGCGCGCTCTGCATCGGCTCGCTCACGCGGACTCCTTCGCCACCAGGGACAGCCCGTCGTCGGGGAGGACGCGGACGCAGGCGGCCCGTCGCTCGCCGTCGCCCGCGGGCCACAGCGCCGGGTCGACGGCGTCGCAGTGGTCCAGCCGCACGGCGCAGCGCGGATGGAACGCGCACCCGGACGGCAGCTCGGCCGGGTCGGGCGGGTCGCCGGCCAGCCCCTGCGGCCGCCGCCGCGACGCCGGGTCGCCGATGCGCGGGAACGCCGCCGCCAGCGACTCGCCGTACGGGTGCCGCGCCGCGCCGAACACCGCCGCGGCCGGGCCCTCCTCGATGATCCGCCCGGCGTACATGACGGCCAGCCGGTCGCAGGTGTCGGCGAGGACGGACAGGTCGTGGCTGATCATCAGCAGGCTGATGCCCTGCTCGGCGACGAGCGACTCGATCAGCGTCAGGATCTGCGCCTGGATCATCACGTCCAGCGCCGTCGTCGGCTCGTCGGCGACGATCAGCCGCGGGTCGCAGGCCAGCGCCATCGCGATCATCACCCGCTGCCGCTGCCCTCCGGACAGCTCGTGCGGGTACGCGTCGGCGCGCCGGGCCGGCAGGCCGACGTGCTCCAGCAGCTCGCTCGTCTTGCGCCGGACCTCGGCGTCGGTGGCCTTCGAGTGCAGCCGGATGGGCTCGGCGATCTGCGCGCCGATGCGCTGGACGGCGTTCAGCGAGTGCATGGCGCCCTGGAAGACGATCGACGCGCCGGCCCAGCGGACCGCCCGCAGCCGCCCCCACCCCATCGTCAGGATGTCCTCACCATCGAAACGTATTTCACCGGTATAGCGGGCGGTCTTCGGCAGCAGCCGCAGCAGCGCCAGCGCCATCGTCGACTTGCCGCAGCCGGACTCGCCTGCCAGCCCGAGCTTCTGGCCGGCCTCCAGCGCGAACGACACACCGCGGACGGCCGGCACGTCGCCGCCGGCGGTCCGGTAGGTCACGGTCAGGTCCTCGACCTCCAGCAGGGCCATCAGCGGCGCTCCCTCAGCTTCGGGTTCAGTACGCCCTCGATGGCCCGGCCGACCAGCGTGAACGCGAGCACGACCAGCACGATCGCGATGCCTGGCGGCAGGATGTACCACCACATGCGGGAGCTGACGGCGCCGACGTCGCGGGCCGCCTGGATGGTCGCGCCCCACGACGCGGTCGTCGGGTCGCCCAGCCCCAGGAAGGCGAACGTCGACTCGATCAGGATCGCCTGGCCGACCATCAGCGTCGTCTGAGCCAGCACGATCGGCATGACGTTCGGCAGCACGTGGTTCGTCATGACGTGCAGGTGCCCGCCGCCCAGCGCCTTGGCCCGCTCGATGTACGGACGCGCCTCGACGGCGAGCGTCTGGGCGCGCACCAGGCGGGCCGTCGTCGGCCAGGACGTCACCCCGATCGCCACGATGATCGTCGTCAGGCTGCGGCCCAGGACCGCGGCCAGCACGACACCCAGGACCAGCGACGGCATCACGAGGAACCAGTCGGTCACGCGCATCAGCACCATCGACGGCCAGCCGCCGAAGTGCCCGGCCAGGATCCCGAACAGGGTGCCGAACGTGATCGAGATGAACGTCGCCCAGAACCCGACCGTCAGCGAGACCCGCGATCCCCAGATGATCAGGTCCACCATCGAACGTCCGGACCGGTCGGTGCCCAGCGGGAAGTCGGCGCTCGGCCCCTCCAGCGGCGATCCCGGCGGACGGGTGACGCTGAGCGCGTTGTCGGGGGTGATGACCGGCGCGAGCAAGGCCGTCAGCACGAACAGCGCCAGCACGACCAGACCGAACACGCCGGCCCGGTTCTGCCGGAACTGCGACCAGAATCGCGCGACGGTGCGCCGCCGCCGCGCCCACACCAGCCCGTTCACGGCCGCACCCGGGGGTCGAGGACGGGGTAGAGCAGGTCGGCCAGCAGGTTCATGAGGATCACCGCCGCGGAGAACAGGATGAACAGCCCCTGCACGAGCGGCAGGTCCGGCACGCTCAGGCCGGAGTAGAACAGCTGGCCCAGGCCCGGCCAGCTGAAGATCGTCTCGACCAGCACCGCGCCGAACACGACGAAGCCGAGGTTGACGAAGATCAGCGTGACGGTCGGCAGCAGCGCGTTGGGGACGGCGTGCCGGCGGCGCACGATGACGTCGCGCAGGCCCTTCGCGCGCGCCGTCACGATGTAGTCGCTGCCCATCTCGTCCAGCAGCGACGACCGCATGATCATCAGGTATTGCGCGTACACCACGGCCACGAGTGTGACCAGCGGCAGCACCATGTGGTGGGCGATGTCGGGGATGCGCTCCCAGCCGGTGACGCCGGTGCTCTCCATGCCGCTGGTCGGGAACCAGCCGGCGCCGGAGGCGAACACCACGATGAGGATCAGGCCTAGCCAGAAGCTCGGCACCGACCACAGCGTCAGCGCGACGCCGGTGTTGACGCGGTCGCCGAGGCTGCCGTGGTTCCAGGCGCCCCGGACGCCCAGCCACAGGCCGAGCGCCGCCGAGATCACCACGCTGGTGCCGACCAGCAGCACCGTCGGCCACAGCCGGTCGGCGATGAGGTCGGTGACCGGCCGGTTGAACTGGAACGACTCGCCGAAGTCCAGCCGCAGCGCGCCGGTCAGGTACGACCAGAACTGCTCGGCCACCGACTTGTCGAGGCCGAAGTCGCGGCGCAGCTGCTCCTGCTGCTCGATGCTGACCGGACGGCCGTGCGTCATCGTCCGCACCGGGTCGCCCGGGATGACGCGGAACAGGAAGAAGCTCGTCAGGATGACGGCGAAGAGCGAGATCAGCGACCCGCCGAGCTTCTCTCCGTAGTACCGGAGCCGGCGCCGGACGCCGGACCGGTCCCGCACGCTCTGGGAGAGCTGCGGGACCGGCGCGGTCGGCAGCGCCGAATCAGCCATCCGGCCCCTACTCGCGGTCGTCGGCGGCGGAGCCGCGACGCCGGAGCAGCAGCACGATCAGGCCGAGGACCACCACGGCCGCGGCGACGATGCCGATGATCAGGCCGGTGTTCGAGCCGCCGTCGTCGCTGCTGCCGCCGTCATCGGAGCCGCCGGCGGCGTCGTCCTCCTCACCGACGGGGACCGCGGACCACCAGCTCCAGTAGCCGTCCTGGCCGTAGTAGTTGCCGCCCGGGTCCGGCTGCGGGGTCATCGAGGCGATGACGTCGCTGCGGTAGGCCTCGAGTGCGTCGGCGTAGCCCCAGACCACGAAGACGTTGTCGTCGTACAGCGTCTGCTGCATCTCCTTGACGATCTCCGCGCGGGCGTCGACGTCGAGCTCGGACAGCTGCTCGGTGTAGAGCTGGTCGTAGGCGTCGTTGCAGTAGTAGGCGTCGGACAGGTACGGCCCGCCGAGCTCCGTCGGGAGCCCGCTGCACAGGTTGATCGAGAGGACGTAGTTCGGGTCCGGGTTGACGTTCCAGCCGGTGGTCAGGATGTCGTAGGTGCCCTCGTCGAGCAGCGAGCCGACCTCGGAGACCGGCTCGACCCGCAGCTCGATGCCGGCCTCCCGGGCCCATTCGGCCATCATCTCGGCGGCCTGGATGTACTGCGGGTTGTCGCCGTGCACGTTGAAGCGGAACGACAGCGGCCGCCCGTCCGGGCCGACGCGGATGCCGTCGCCGCCGGGCGCGTACCCGGCCTCGTCGAGCAGCCGGTTCGCTTCGTCGATGTCGAACGCGGTCGCCTCGTCGCCCTGCGGCTCCCAGTGGAAGGTGTCGTAGCGCGACGGGATGTAGCCGCCGTTGGCCTCGCCGAGGCCGCCGTACGCGACCTCGTAGATGGCGTCGCGGTCGATGGTGTGCACCAGCGCCTCGCGGACGACCGGGTCCTGCAGCGCCGGGTGCCCGTCGCCGAACGGGGTCCCGTCCTGCAGCCGGGCGCCGGGGTTCAGCGTGATGCCCTGGAACCGCTTGCCCTTCGCGGCGCTGACGGTGATGTTCTCCTCGCTCTGCAGCGCCTGGTACTGCGCCGGCGTCAGGTTGAAGACGAAGTCGACCTCGCCGCTGCGCAACGCCTCGACCTGCGCGTCGGGGTCGTCGATGTAGCGCAGGATCAGCTGGTCGAACTTCGGCTCGCCGCGCCAGTAGTCCGGGTTCGCCTCGAGGGTGATCGACACGTTCGGCTCGTACGCGGTGAGGATGAACGGGCCGTTGCCGACGATCGGGAACTCGGTGTCGTTGTTGAACGCCCCGAAGTCGTCGACCTGCGACCAGATGTGCTCCGGCAGGATCGGCACGTCCAGCGCGAGCATCGTCACCTGCGGCTCGTTGAGGACGATCTCGACGGTCTGCTCGTCGGTGGCGGTGACGGAGGCGAAGTTCTCGACGAAGTTGCCGTTCGCCTCGGCGGCGGCCGGGTCGGTCATCATCGTGTTGAACGTCCACGCGACGTCCTCGGCGGTGACCGGCTCCCCGTCCGTCCAGGTGGCATCCTCGCGGATGTGGTAGGTCCAGGTGAGGCCGTCCTCGGAGGTGTCCCAGGACTCCGCCAGCGCCGGGACCGTCTCACCGGTCTTCGGGTCATAGTTGGTGAGGAAGTCGTACATCCAGCGGCCGATGTTGGTCGTGAGCAGCCGCACCGCGATGAACGGGCTCAGCGAGTCGACCTCCTGCGCCACGGCGATCGTCAACGACGTCGGCTCCGCGTCGTCGGTCGCCTCCTCGGTGGCGGCGTTCGCGGGCAGCCCGGCCGCCGCCAACCCGGACACGGCCAGCCCGGCGGCCGCGATGCCGGCGGCGAACCTCGCGGCCCTCCCGCGGCGGGCGCCTGACGCTCTCTCGGAGTGCGTCCGGTGCGTTCGGACGCGGGGAACGGATGTCGCCATGAAGGTACCTCGCATTCGACACGCAGAGAATCGCGCTTGTAGACCTATTGGCCGGTTGGTCTACCACTGGCCTGGATGTGGCGTCAATGGTCTGGACCTCTGGTGCGACTGAATGTCCTGCGGCCTTTGCGGGATCGAGACCGAACGGCAGATCTTCCCGTGACGCTGGAAACATTCCGGACATTCCACTGCTTGGCGCGGAAACGGCTGGAAACGGGCGCGTTGGTGTGGATCCTGCTGGCTCGCCGCGCCCTCGCCGTCCGCCGACGGGTATCCGGTGGCCTGCGGCGGGCGTGGCGGCGGTGGTGCCTTCTCGCGCGACTTCTCCACTCTCGACGACGCGGGACGCCTCCGCCGGCCGGCCAGCGGCGTGTCCCGGCTCCCGCCTCAAGATCATCCAGGATTTAGGGCGTGATCACGACCCAAATCCTGGATGATCATGAAAACTGCGCGTGATCGGTCGCAGCGCGCCAGCCATGGTCAGTGGGTGGCCAGCGGACCGGGACCAGCGGGGGAGCCGGTCGCCGAAGTGCCACCCACGGCCAGTGAGCGGCCAGCGGGCGGGGACCAGCGGGGGAGTCGTCGCCGAAACGCCACCCAGCAAGGGCGAGTGGCCAGCGAACCATGACCAACAGCGGACCCGGTAGCCGAAGTGCCACCCACGGCCAGTGAGCGGCCAGCGGAGCTGAGGTGGCACAGAGGTAGGAGCCGGGCCCATTCTCCGGCCGGCCCCCTGACGCTGCTTGAACGGGGGCGCGGGCGGCCGGGTCAAGCGGTCCTCCGTCGCGCGAAGCGCCAAGCAAGAGGTCCGCTTGAGGCGGCCTCCCGCGCTCCCGACAATGAAGAGCAGCAGGGGGCTGGCCAGCGCGGCGGGCCAGCCAACGAGAGCCCGGCGAACCGAGAACCCGGCGAACGAGCGAGCCGAGAAGCCTGCCACCGTACGTGGCCAACGCCGCACGGCACCGCCGCCCCGGCGCGGCTGGCCGAGAGCCGACGACCCGGCCAACCAACTGGACCGGCCATTCGGCGCGCCTGGGCCAGCGCGCCTGGGCCAGGGCGAGCGGGTGAGGGCGACTGGGCCAGGGCGGCCGTTGAGCGGCGCGCGGTTGAGAGGCGAGCGGTGAGGGGCGGCGGCCGGTGAGGGGCGGTGGCCGGTGCGGGGCGAGGGGGAGCGGTGAGGGTGAGCGGGCGAGGGGAGCGGTGAGGGGCGAGCAGCGCGGGGTGGCCGGTGACGGGAGAGCAGTGAGGAGCGACGGCGAGCGGCAGGGGCGCACGACTCACCCTCCTCTCAGGTTCCCCGTGGAGAATGGGTCCATGCCAAGCGTCCGCGACGTCGTCATCCTGGGTTCGACCGGGTCGGTGGGCACGCAGGCCATCGACGTCATCAGGCGGAACCCGGACCGGTTGCGGGTCACCGGGCTGGCCGCGGGCGGGTCCGATCCGGGGCAGCTGGCCGAGCAGGCGCTGGAGGTGGGCGCCGAGACCGTGGCCGTGGCGAAGGCGGGCGCCGCCGAGGACCTGCTGCTGGCGTTCTACGCCGAGGCGCGCAAACGCGGCTTCGAGGAGGGCAAGTACCGGGTCCCGAAGGTCCTCGCCGGCCCCGAGGCGGCGGCGGAGTTGGCGGGCACGCAAGAGGCCGACGTGGTGCTGAACGCCATCACCGGGTCCATCGGCCTCGCCCCCACGCTCGCCGCGCTGGAGTCGGGCCGGACGCTCGCCCTGGCCAACAAGGAGTCGCTCATCGCCGGCGGCCCGCTGGTGAAGCAGCTGGCCAAGCCCGGCCAGATCGTCCCCGTCGACAGCGAGCACAGCGCGCTCGCCCAGTGCCTGCGCTCGGGCAGCCCGCAGGAGGTGCGCAAGCTCGTCCTGACGGCGAGCGGCGGCCCGTTCAGGGGGCGGACGCGCGCGCAGCAACAGAACGTCACACCCGAGCAGGCGCTCGCGCACCCCACCTGGAACATGGGGCCGGTCGTCACCATCAACTCCGCGAACCTGGTCAACAAGGGCCTGGAGCTGATCGAGGCGCACCTGCTCTTCGACGTCGCGTTCGACGCGATCGAGGTGGTGGTGCACCCGCAGTCGATCGTGCACTCGATGGTCGAGTTCACCGACGGGTCGACGATCGCGCAGGCGAGCCCGCCGGACATGCGCATCCCGATCGCCGTGGCGCTGGGCTGGCCGGACCGCGTCCCCGACGCCGCGCCTGCGTGCGACTGGACGAAGGCGTCGACGTGGGAGTTCGAGCCGCTCGACAACGCGGCGTTCCCGGCGGTCGAGCTGGCCAGATCGGCCGGCATCAGGGGCGGCCTGGCCCCGGCCGTCTACAACGCCGCGAACGAGGAATGCCTGGCCGCGTTCGTGGCCGGACGGCTGCCGTTCGTGGGCATCGTCGACACCATCGACCGTATCCTTGACGAGTACGGTGGTGGTGACGCACGCAGCGTCGACGACGTGGCGGCCGCGGAGCACTGGGCCAGGGCCCGGGCGCGCGAGCTCGCCGGATCGGAAGAGGAACACTGATGGACCTGCTCGCCGTCGTCGGCATCCTGCTGTTCGCGGTCGGGCTCGTCGTCTCGATCGCGCTGCACGAGATCGGGCATCTCGTGCCCGCCAAGCTGTTCGGCGTCAAAGTCAGCCAGTACATGATCGGCTTCGGCCGCACGGTGTGGTCGCGCAAGCGGGGCGAGACGGAGTACGGCGTCAAGGCCATCCCGCTGGGCGGCTTCGTCCGCATGATCGGCATGTTCCCGCCCGAGCCGGGCGGCGACGGCAACACGCTGCGGCAGTCCAGCACCGGCCTGTTCCAGACGATGGCCCGCGACGCCCGCACCGCGTCGCGCGAGGAGATCGGCCCCGGCGACGAGGACCGCGTCTTCTACCGCAAGGCGTGGTGGAAGAAGCTCATCATCATGCTCGGCGGCCCGGCCATGAACGTCGTGCTGGCCATCGTGCTGGCCGGCGGCGTGCTGATGACGTTCGGCAACCCCGACAAGCCGGTGTTCGCCCCGGTGGTGAGCGTCGTCAACGAGTGCGTCATCCCGGCGTCGGAGAACCGCACCGAGTGCGCCGGCACCGACCCCGCCGCGCCCGCCGCCGCGGCCGGCCTGCTGCCCGGCGACCGCGTCCTCGAGATCGAGGGCAAGGCCGTCACCACCTGGACCGAGGTCTCCGCCGCCATCCAGGACGCCGGCGCCGGCCCGATGCCCATGGTCATCGAGCGCGACGGCCAGCGCATGGAGCTCGCGCCCGACCTCATCATGGCCGAGCGGCCCGACCCCGACGGCCCCGAGGGCGCCACCGTCGACACCA